>JBAPVZ010000318.1:0-4049 GCA_049283435.1 Candidatus Dormiibacterota bacterium | reverse complement strand
GGGCGATCGAGCTGATCGGAAAGCGCTGGACGGGGGCTGTGATTCGGGCGTTGATGGGCCCCCCGGTCCGCTTCAATCATCTCCTGACGGGCATTCCCGGCATCTCCGACCGTGTGCTCACCGAGCGGCTGCGGGAGCTGGAGGGGGAGGGGCTCGTCGAACGCATCGTCGACCCGGGGCCACCCGTGCGAGTCAGCTACCAGCTGACGAGCAGCGGCCGCGCGCTCGACCAGGTGATCGACGCGGTAGACGCCTGGGCGGTGGTCTGGCTCGCCGCCGGCGAGCACGACCACGCGAGCGCCGTCAGCTGACGCCGAGGTCCCCGAGCGCCCGAACTCGGTCGCCTCACCGATCAACTAGGCTGTAGCTTCCCATGTCCCTCGGCGACCGGTTTCGCCGCCGGCCGGACACGCAGGCCTGCGCGGCCTGCGGCACGCGCCTGGTGGCGAACGCGACCTACTGTCACGCCTGCGGCGTCCGGATCGACGATCCCGACGCGCAGCCGCTGCACGTCGTCGACCGGGTGACCGGGCTCTTCAACGACAGGTTCGTCCGCCCCGTCCTGGAGGACGAGCTCGCTCGCTCGTTCCGCTACGGGCGCGCGCTCGGCGTGCTGCTGCTCGAGGCGGACGGCGCGCCCGGAGAGCCGGGCGATCAGGACAAGACGCTGCAGGCGATGGCCGGTGCCGTCGCCGGCACCCTGCGGGACGTCGACACGCCGGGTGTGCTCGCACACCGGCCGCCGTCCATCCTCGCGCTCCTCCCGGACACCGACATGACGGGGACCGCCCATGCGGCGCAGCGGGTCCTCGCCTCGACGAGCGAGGCCCTGGCGCCGCTGCAGCGCCGGCCGCTGATCGGCATCGTCTGCGTGACCTGGTCGCAACGCCTGCGAGCCGGAGCGGTGATCGAAGCCGCGGGACGAGCCTTACGGTCGGGCCGTCCCGAGCTCCTGGGAAGGTAGCCGCGGGCGATGGACCTCGACCTGTATCTGGCACGACACGGCTCCACCGAATGGGCTCTCAACGGGCGCCACACCGGCATCACCGACCTCCCGCTGCTCCCGGACGGAGAGGAGGAGGCACGCCGGCTGGCGCCACGCCTGGCGGCGGCCGGGATCCGCACCGCGTTTACGAGTGACCGGTCTCGGGCCCGCCGCACGGCCGAGCTGGCCGGCTTTCCCGATGCGATCGTGACGCCGCTCCTGCGCGAGGTGGACTACGGCGAGTACGAGGGCGTCACCTCGGAGGAGATCCACCGCACGCGTCCCGGCTGGGAGATCTACCACGACGGCTGCCCGCGCGGCGAGTCCCCGGAGCAGATCTACGCCCGGGCGCAGGAGGCGCTGCGGCTGGCGGACGAGGCGCCGGGGCCGGTCCTGTTCTTCTCGCACGGCCACTTCCTGCGCGCGCTGGCGACGGCGTGGACCGAGCTCGGGATCAGCGCGGCGGCCCGATTCGCGCTCGACACGGCGACCCTCTGCCTGCTGCGCGAGGGCGATCGGGGACGCGTGATCCAGGGCTGGAACGTCCCCGGCTGACCGTCCCACGTCCCACGCTTTGCCTGCCGCGCGGCACGCGGCAGCGGATACGCTGGTCTCCGTGATGGACACCGGGCAGCGGATCGAGTGCTCCTGGTGCCGCGCGCAGAACCCGCCCGGGACGACCACCTGCCAGATGTGCGGCGCGCCGCTCGACGTGCGCAACGTGGTCAGCGACTCGGGCTGGCGCGAGGCACCTCGCCTCCGGGACATGACGGAGTTCCGCTTCGCGCGCAGCACCTGCCAGGTCGAGGGCGAAATCGTGCCCGTGGCCGAGATCAACCTCGGCCAGGGCGACTGGGTGTTCTTCGAGCACCACGTGATGCTCTGGAAGGACCCGGCGGTCGGGATGTCCGTGATGCAGCTGCAGGGTGGTATGCGCCGGGTGTTCGCCGGCATGCCGTTCATCATCTCGGTCGCCCAGGGACCGGGCCGCATCGCGTTCTCACGCGATCAGACGGGCGAGATCGTCGTGCTCCCCCTCCAGCCCGGGCGCGAGCTCGACGTCCGCGAGCATGCGTTCCTGCTCGGCGCCCACAGCATCAGCTACTCGTTCGTGCGCATCAAGGGCCTCGCGAACATCCTGTTCGGCGGCCAGGGCATGTACATGGACCGCTTCGTCGCGCCGCAGGAGCCGGGCCTGCTGCTGCTCCACGGGTACGGGAACGTGTTCGAGCGCCAGCTGCGCCAGGGCGAGAGCATCCTCGTCGAGCCCGGCGGCTTCCTCTACAAGGATTCGTCGGTGACGATGCAGGTCGTCAGCCAGCAGTTGAAGACGGGACTCTTCGGCGGCGCCGGGTTGAACCTCGCCCAGCTCACCGGCCCCGGGCGGGTCGGCATCCAGTCCATGTACGTGCACCACGCGACCGGCTGACGATGGCGAGCGCACCCAGCTGCCCCTGGTGCCATCTGCCGCTGCCGGCGGGTCAGGTCACCTGCCCGCATTGCGGGGCTCCGGTCGACGTCAGGATCGAGCGCTCCGAGTCCGGCTGGGCGGAGATGCCGCCGGTCCGAGACATGGCGCGCATCCAGTTCGGGCAGTCGACCTGCCAGATCGAGGGGGCCTACGTGCCGGTCGCCGACTGCAACCTGGCGGCCGACGACTGGGTCTACTTCACGCACCACGTCCTGCTCTGGCGTGACCCCTCGGTGACGATCGAGGTCATGAAGCTCGGCGGCTGGCGCCGGCTGCTCGCCGGGATGCCGCTGATCATGACCTCCGCCCGCGGCCCCGGTCACATCGCCTTCTCGCGAGACGCCGCGGGCGAGATGGTCGCGCTGCCGCTGCAGCCCGGCGTGGCCGTCGACGTCCGCGAGGGCCACTTCCTGGTCGCGACCGGCGCCGTCTCCTACCAATGGTTCCAGACCGGCGTCTGGTTCGTGACCGGGGGCGGGAACGAGCGCGAATGGCACTACCCGTTGGGCCAGTTCATGGATCGGTTCACGGCGCCGGAGCGCCCCGGGCTGCTCTTGGTCCACGCGCCCGGCAACGTGTTCATCCGCACCCTGCGGCAGGGCGAGACGATGCTGATCAAGCCGACCGCGCTGCTGTTCAAGGACCCGTCGGTCTCGATGGGCCTCCACCTCGAGTACCCGGGGAACACGACCGGGTGGGGACGCTGGGCGAACCGCTACCTGTGGCTGCTGCTGCAGGGGCCGGGGCGCGTGGCCGTGCACTCGGCGTACGAGTTCATCGAGGACAACGGGGGCTCGATCGTGAACATGTCCCCGGCGACGCAACAGCAGTGGTGAGGGCGCAGGGCATCGCCTGACGCCGATCCCTGCGTTCAGCGCGAGCGCAGCGACCAGGGACGCGAGCGCACGCCGGGCAGACCGGCGAAGACGAGATAGGCGCTCGTCTCCTCCTGCGCCCAGTAGCGGTGGCGGTCGCCGGGGTTGATGAGGACGAGCTCTCCGGCATGCGCGACGCCCTCATGGTCACCCTCGCCGTAGTGCAGCGTCCCCTCGGCGACGATCATCGCGACCGGGACGGCGTTGCGGTGCTCGGGAACGTGCTGCCCGGGCTGGAGGCGCAGGCCGACGACGCGCATGCTGCCGCAGTCGGCGATGCGCTCCCAGCCGAGCGACCGATGTTCCACCCGCCGGATTATCGACGCCCGGCCGCGTGGGCGGTCAGCGGTGGCCGTCGCGCTCCACATCGTGACGACCAGGGTGGCGTGGGCTCGGTCGTTACGGTGCGGTGTCAGGAGGCACGACCCACTCGCACGCCTGGCCGGTCGCCGACGCGATGAGGTCGAAGTCTCGGTCGTAGTGGAGGACGGGAACGTGCAACTCCTCGGCGGCCGCGGCGACCAGCAGATCAGGAATCTTGCGCCCCCGCAGCCGGCGGCCCGCGAGCAGCCGCTGCACCTCGAGTGCCCGGCTCACGTGCGCAGCGGTCGTCTCGAGCGACTCGAACGCGTTGAGGGCGCATAGGAGCCGATCCCACTCGTCGGCATCGCGGGCGGAGAAGCCGATCTCGAGATCGGAGACCGCGACTCTGCCGACC
>JBAPVZ010000317.1:0-3895 GCA_049283435.1 Candidatus Dormiibacterota bacterium | reverse complement strand
GCCTCGGCGCTCGCTTCCGCCGGCGACTCGTCCGCCGGGCTGGCCTGCGTGCGGCCGGCTGGCGGCGAGGTGGTGGAACGGGCCGTGCGACCGGGGCGAGTCGCGGGGCGCCGGCTCGGTGCCGGCGCCTGTGCGTCCGCCGGCGTCGACTGCTGCGTGCGGTCGGGGAACGTGTGGCGCAGCAGATCCTCGATCTGGCGGGCGAGGTCGTCGATGCGGTGCGTCAGCCGGTCGACGTCCGCTTGCGAGGCGCTGCGGCCGATCTGCTGCTGCAGGTTCTGCAGGCGGGACTCGACGGCGCGCTGGCCGCTGCGGAGCTGCCGGACGAGATCGCTCGGCAGGCGCTGCTGCACCTCGTTGACGAGGCTGTCGGCGGCCTGCCGCGCCTGGTCGAAGAAGCCGCGCGGGCGCTGCGGGCCCCGGCCCGGGGGTCGGTTGGGGGGACTGGCCATGATGCTTTGCTCCAGGTTGGAAATCGGGTATCCACAGCATAACGCAATGCGTTAAAATCGGCGTCATGGGCGAGCCGACGACGCATCTGATCCGCAAGTACGCGAATCGCAAGCTCTACGACACGTCGACGAGTCGGTACGTCACGCTCGCGGCGATCTGGACGCTCGTCTGCACCGGGCACGATGTCCGCGTCGTCGACCACGACACCGGTCGCGACCTCACCTCGGCCGTCCTCTCCCAGATCGTGGCCAGCCAGGAGAAGCGTTCGTCGATCGTGCCGACAGCGTCCGAGGCGAGCCCGGGGCGGCACCCGGAGACGCTGCTCGACTATTTGCGACGCACGCTGCGTCGACCCGCGGCCGCCGTCTCCGACGAGGTCGAGCGTCGACGCGGCGACCTGGAGGAGCTCGTCGAGCTCACGGTCGCTCGTGCGCTGGAGGGCCTGCAGATTCCGACGCGGCGGGACCTGGCGCGACTGCGGGAACGCGTGGACGCGCTCGAGCACCGCGTCGAGCAGGTCCAGCTCGCGCTGGAGACCCGCGCCGGGGGCACCGGCACCGCTACCGGGCACCGAACGGACTAGCCTTGGGTTCTTCCGCGCCGGGAGGGTGCGGCTAGCCAAAAGGGGTGTCCGTCGTGTCGCCTACGCAGTCCACGCAGCAGCCGGAGCGCTCGCTCCTGGACACCGCACAGCAGCGGTTGGACGCGACTGCCGAGCTGATCGGGCTGGCGGACGGCGTGCACCAGGTGCTGCGTCACACCAAGCGCGAGCTGACCGTGCACTTCCCGGTCCGCCACGACGACGAGTCGGTGCACGTCTACACCGGCTATCGCGTCCACCACAACATCAGCCTGGGGCCGGCGAAGGGCGGCATCCGCTACACACCGGGCCTGACGCTCGACACGATGCGGGCGCTGGCCATGCTGATGACCTGGAAGTGCGCGCTCGTCAACATCCCGTTCGGAGGCGCCAAGGGCGGCGTCGCGATCGAGCCGAAGTCGCTGTCCCAGCGGGAGCTGGAGCGGTTGACGCGCCGCTACGCGACCGAGATCGGCATCCTGCTCGGGCCCGAGAAGGACATCGCCGCTCCCGACATCGGGACCGGCGATCGGGTGATGGCCTGGATCATGGACACGAAGTCGATGCACGAGGGCCATTCGGTGACCGCGACCGTCACCGGCAAGCCGACCGAGGTCGGCGGCTCGGAGGGGCGGACCGACGCGGCGGGGCGAGGCGTCACCTACCTCACGCTGGAGGCGCTGCGCGGCATCGACACGCCGGAGACGCCGACCGTCGCCATCCAGGGATTCGGCCAGGTCGGCCAGTCGACGGCCCGGCTGCTCGGCGAGCAGGGGCTGCGGGTCGTCGCCGTCTCCGACGGCGGCGGGGGGGTCTACCGCGAGGCCGGGATCGACGTCGACGCGCTGTATGCGCACCGCCGTGAGGCAGGGGCCGTCCAGGGGTTCGCGGGCGCCACGCCGATCACGAACGCGGAGCTCCTCGAGCTGCCCGTGACCGTGCTCGTCCCGGCCGCCCGTGAGCAGCAGGTGCACGCGGGGAACGCCGACCGGGTCGCGGCCAAGCTCGTCACCGAGGCGGCCAACGCGGGCCTCACGCCCGAGGCGGACCGCATTCTCGCCGATCGCGGCATCCCCGTCGTGCCGGACGTGCTCGCCGGCTCGGGCGGCGTCGTCGTCTCCTACTTCGAATGGGTGCAGGACCTGCAGGCCTTCTTCTGGGATCGGGCCGAGGTCGATCAACGGCTGCAGCAGATCCTTGTCAACGCGTACCGCGAGGCGCAGGCGGTCGCGGCGCAGCGCAAGGTGGACCTGCGGTCGGCGGCCTACGCGATCGCGGTCCAGCGCGTCGCGGCGGCGAGCTCGGCGCGCGGCATCTATCCCTGATCGCGGTCGCGCCCGCGCCCTGAGCGGCGGTCGCGGTCAGCTGTGTGCGCCCGGGAAGGGCGGATTCGTGTAGCTGATCTGCTTGTAGACGCTGGCCGTTCCGTTCAGGTTCGCGTAGAAGGTCCGGTAGGTCGGATCGGTGACCCGGCAGGTCACGGTCGTCGTCTGGTTGTAGGCGATCGCCGGCACCGCGACCTGGCAGCTGCCCAGGGGGCTCTGCCCCTGCGCGTCCTTCGAGATCCCGAGTGTCGCCACCGTCTGCCCGAGAGCCGGACCCTGCAGGTTCTGGACCGTCACGGTGAAGCCGCAGGAATTCCCATCGCAGCTCTGCAGGTCGGACACTGCGGTCGTCGTGTAGTACGCCGGCAGCGTCGAGAGGTCCTCGGGGTTGACGAACTGGCCGGCGGGGGGCGGCGTCGCCTGCGGCGTGGCGTTGTAGGTGACCTGGAGCGTCGCATGTGAGATGCCTCCCGAGGTCGGTCGGTCGCCCGTGTACGCGACCTGCAGAAGGCGGTAGGGCTTCGTCGTCGTGACGTCCCAGGTCGTCGCGCCGTCGACCAGTCGCTGCGCGCGCTGGCCGGCGACGGTCGTGGTGCCCGAGGCGCGCACCAGGCGCTCCTGCTGGCTGAGCAGCAGGACGAGGCCGCCCAGGTCGGTCAGGGTGCCGATCGCGGTCGCCGCCGGATCGTCGCTCGGGGTGAGCACCCAACCCTGGCCAAAGGCCGGCCAGAGGTGGATCGTGGCGCTGACCGCAGCCTGCTGCCAGTACTGCGTCCCCTGCATGTACGTCTGACCGCCGGCGCGCAGGTAGGTGAGCGGCAGCGACTTGTAGGTCGCGCTGCCGCTGGCGGATCCCTCGGCGGTCGGCTGCAGCGCGAGCTTGACGGTCACCGGTGTGCCGCTCACCGCGTACGAGCCCCTGACCCCGACGGTCGCGGCCCCCTGGTAGTTCGCCACCGCCGCCGACGCCAGCTGCAGGGCGGTCGGCCCCGTCGGGCTGTGCTTGAGGAAGGGCAGCCGGGGCACGAGGCTGCAGCCCGCGAGCAGCACGAGCGCCACGACCGGCATCGTGAGTCGGGCGGCGCGGCGAGCCCATCGGCCGTTCGGTCGCTGGAGCTGCGCGCCGGGTCCCTTCACCATCTCGGGTCGATTATCGTGAGCGCGTGCCTCACTTGTCCGTCCCGGGGCCTATCGCGGCGAGACGATGGACGAAGCGGTGAGCCTGCTGCTGTGGGGCCGCCTGCTCACCCCGAGCGAGGATTGCGCGCTCGGCTGGGTGCGGGTCGAACGCGATCGGATCGCCGGCATCGGCCCCGGGGAACCCCGGCCGGAGCGGTGCGGCGACGTCGACGAGGTGCGGGGAGGACCGGACCACGTCGTGGCGCCTGGCTTCCGCGATCTCCAGGTCAACGGCATCGGCGGCCTCGACGCGGCGGACGGCGCCGAGGCGATCGCCGCGATCGCGGAGCGGCTGCCGGCGCGCGGCGTCACCGCGTTCTGCCCGACGGTCATCTCCGCCCCGCTCGAGCACCTGCTC
>JBAPVZ010000316.1:0-2845 GCA_049283435.1 Candidatus Dormiibacterota bacterium | reverse complement strand
CCCAGGGGCTGTACGGCGTGTGCGAGGACTGCGGGACGACGATCCCGACGGAGCGGCTCCACTTCAAGCCGGAAGCGACTCGCTGCGTCGCCTGTCAAAGCCACTGCGTGGGCGTGCGAGCGCGAGTGGGCGATTGTGACTGAGCGGTCCGCCTACGCCGCGGCGGGGGTCGACCAGGAGGGCACGGGCCGGCTGCTCGAGCGCCTCCGCCCGCTCATCGACGCGACGCGGACACCGGAAGTCGTCGCCGGCGTCGGACCGTTCGCCGGGCTCCATCGCGTCCCCGCCGGCGGCGGCCTCCTGGCGGCCTCGGCCGACGGCGCCGGCACCAAGATCAAGGTCGCGATCGAGGCGGGCCGCCATCAGGGGATCGGGTGGGACCTCGTCAATCACTGCGTGAACGACATCGCGACCGCCGGCGCGACGCCGCTCTTCTTCCTCGACTACATCGGGTCGAGCCATCTCGAGCCGGACGTGCTCGAACAGCTGATCACGGGGCTCGCCGGGGCCTGCGCAGGGGCCGGGTGCGCGCTGCTCGGCGGTGAGACGGCGGAGATGCCGGACGTCTACCAAGCGGGCGACTACGATCTCGTCGGCTTCATCGTCGGCCACGTGCCGCCCGGGATCGAGCGCGCCCCGGTACGCGCCGGTGACCTGCTCGTCGCGCTGCCGTCGTCGGGCCTGCACACGAACGGCTACACGCTCGTCCGGCGCATCTTCGCCGGCCAGGACCTCGACGCGATCGTGCCCGACCTCGATCGCTCGCTCGGCGAGGAGCTGCTCGAGCCGCACCGGTCCTACCTGGACGACCTGCGGCGGCTGGACTGGAAGGCGGCCGCGCACATCACCGGCGGGGGAGTGCCGGGCAACCTGCCGCGGGCGCTCCCGGACGGCCTCGGCGCCGAGCTCCGGCGCGGCAGCTGGGCGGTGCCGCCGATCTTCCGGCTGCTGCGGGACCGCGGCCGACTCTCGGAGGCAGAGATGTTGGAGACGTTCAATCTCGGAATCGGGATGGTGCTCGTCGTTGCGGAGGCGCCGGCCGGATTGCCCGTGATCGGTCGCGTCGTCGACCAGGGCGCCGGTCCGCGCGTACGGCTCGTCGGATGACCACCCCATCGGACTGGAGGGGCACCGCGCCAAGACCGCGACTGGCGATCCTCGCCTCCGGCCGCGGCACGAACCTGCGGAATCTCCTCGAGCGCGGCTACCCGATCGCCGCCGTCGCGACGAACCGTCCCAGCTCGGGGGCGGCTGCGGTCGCGCGCGAGCACGGCCTGCCGCTCGGCGAATTCCCGCAGAGCCGTTTCCCGACCGCAGCGGAGCGAGACGCGGCGATGCTCCGCTGGCTTCGCGGACAGTCGCCCGAGATCGTCGTGCTCGCCGGCTACGACCGCATCGTCCCCGCCGAGCTCGTGCGCGCGTTCGCCGGCCGCATCCTCAACATCCACCCTTCGCTGCTGCCGGCGTTCGCCGGTGGGATGGACGCGGTCGAGCAGGCGCTGCGCGCAGGCGTCAAGATCACCGGGTGCACGGTGCATCTGGTGACTGAGGACGTCGACGCCGGTCCAATCCTGCAGCAGGCGGGGGTGCCGATCCTGGACGGCGACACGGCGCTGACGCTGCATGCGCGCATCCAGGCGGAGGAATACCGTATCCTCCCGGCCGCGATCAACGAGCTCGCGGCGGCGCGCGCCGAGCTGAGCGAGCGCACGTCATGACGAAGCGCGCCCTGCTCTCTGTGCACGACAAGGGAGGCCTCCCGGCGTTCGGCCGGGGGCTGGTGCGGCTCGGCTACGAGCTCTACTCGACGGGCGGCACGATGCGCGAGCTCGAGGAGGCGTCGGTCGACGTGCGGCCGATCGCCGATCTGACGGGCTTGCCCGAGATGCTCGGCGGTCGGATGAAGACCCTGCATCCGGGCGTGCACGGCGGCATCCTCGCGAGGCGGGACGATCCGACGCATCTGGCAGCGCTCGAGCAGCATCACCTCTCGACGATCGATCTCGTCTGCGTCAACCTGACCCCGTTCGCGGAGACGGCGGCCCGGCCGAGCGTCGTGTTCGACGACGTGCTGGAGCAGATCGACGTCGGCGGCCCGGCGATGATCCGCTCGGCGGCCAAGAACCACCAGTCCGTGATCGTGATCGTGCGGCCCGAGCGGTACAGCGAGGTGCTGATGACGCTCGGCCGCGACGCCGATCTCGACGAGGACTTCCGGCGCCGGCTCGCCGCCGAGGCGTTCGCCCACACGGCGGCCTACGACGCGCGCATCGCGACCTGGCTGCGTCGGGACGAGGCGTTCCCGACCGACCTCGTGATCGCCGGCTCACTCGCGCAGCACCTGCGGTACGGCGAGAACCCGCACCAGGCGGCGGCGTTCTACCGGCTCGGGCCGGACGTGGGCGGGCTCGGCTCGGCGCGCCAGCTGCAGGGCGCCGAGCTCAGCTTCAACAACCTGCTCGACGCCGCGTCCGCATTCTCGCTGGCCCGCGAGTTCGAGCGGCCGGCGGCGGCCATCGTGAAGCACACGAACCCTTGTGGCGTCGCCGTCGCGCGCTCGCTGCAGGAGGCCTACGGCGCCGCCTACGACTGCGACCGCGCGTCGGCGCTGGAGGGCGTCGTAGCGGTGAACCGACCGCTCGATCGGACGACGGCAGAGCGGATCGCCTCCATCGTCGTCGAGGTCGTGATCGCGCCGAGCGTCGACGACGACGCGGTCGAGCTGCTCGCCCAGAAGCCGAAGGTGCGGCTGCTCGCGGCCGGCCCGGTGCGCACGCAGGGGCTCGACATCCGGAGCATGCCGGGCGGATTCCTCGCGCAGACCTGGGACCGGCGGGGCTTCGAC
>JBAPVZ010000315.1:0-3792 GCA_049283435.1 Candidatus Dormiibacterota bacterium | reverse complement strand
AGTCGCAGGTCTTCGTTTATCTGGCGAGCAGCGGCGGCACCGAGTATTTCATCGAGCGAAAGCTCGGTACACTGACCTACCTGTTCGACTTGCAACAGCCCCAATCGCAGGCCGATACGACGCTCTTCGTCCAGCTGCTCTCCAGCGTGAGCGCACCCAGCTGAACGGGTCGCCCTGCCGCTCAGGGGCTCCGAGGACTGCTTCATGCCAATCTCGACCAGCGAACGCTCGCTCCCCATCCTGCCGCTCAAGAACACGGTCGTCTTTCCGAATCTGCTCGTGCCGCTGGCGGTCGGGCGACCGCGCTCGCTGCGGCTGCTCGACGAGCTTCCCGCCGACGACCGCGTGATCGGCGTCGCCGCGCAGTACGACGAATCGGTCGACGACGCCGGCTTCGATCAGATGCGGCACGTCGGCACGCGGGCCCGAATCCAGCACCTGTTGAAAATGCCGGACGGGACGGTGCAGATCGCCGTGCTCGGGTTGGAACGCATCCGGCTCCTCACGGCGATCAACGAGGACCCCTATCTGATCGGCACCTACGAGCCGCTGCCGGAAACCTCCGACCCCGGCCGGCGGCCGGTCGACACGGAGGCGCTGCAGCGCAGCGCGCAGGCCTCGTTCCAGCGCCTCGTCGCGATCGCCCCCTACCTCCCGGCCGACCTGCTGTCGGCAGCCCTCGCGCTCGAGGATCAGAACCACCTCGCCTACTTCCTCGCGCACCACGTCCGGCTCACGATCGAGCAGCGCCAGGAGGTGCTCGAGCTCGACGGCCCGCGCGCCAAGCTGGAGCTGCTGCTCGGGTTGATGGCCCACGAGCTCGAGGTACTGGAGGTCGGGCGGCGCATCCAGTCGCAGGCCGAGGAATCGATCGGCCGCTCGCAGCGCGAGTACTTCCTCCGTGAGCAGCAGCGCGCGATCCAGCGCGAGCTCGGCGAGGTCGACGAGGAGGCGGCGGAGATCGCCGAGCTGCGCGCTCGGATCGAGGCGTCCGGGATGGGCGACGAGGCGCGCCGTGAGGCGGAGCGCGAGCTGACGCGCCTGGAGCGGATTCCGAGCGCGTCGCCCGAGTCGTCGATCGTGCGCACCTACCTGGAGCTGCTGTGCTCGCTGCCCTGGCAGCGTTCGACCGCGGGGGAGCTCGATGTGGGACGGGCGCGCCGCGTCCTGGACGCCGACCACTGGGGTCTGGAGAAGGTGAAGCAGCGCATCGTCGAGCACCTCGCCGTGCGCCGGCTGCGGGCGGACCGCGGCCTGGAGACCCAGCACCGCGAGCCCATCCTCTGCCTCGTCGGACCGCCCGGCGTCGGCAAGACGTCGCTCGGCCAGTCGATCGCCCGAGCGATGCGCCGCACGTTCGCGCGCGCCTCGCTCGGCGGCGTCCACGACGAAGCCGAGATTCGCGGCCACCGGCGCACTTACATCGGCGCCATGCCGGGCCGCATCATCCAGGCGATCCGGCGGGCGGAGTCCAAAGACCCGGTCTTCATGCTGGACGAGATCGACAAGCTCGCGTCCGACTGGCGGGGCGATCCCTCGTCGGCCCTGCTGGAGGTGCTCGACCCGGAACAGAACAAGACCTTCCGCGACAACTACCTGGACGTGCCGTTCGATCTCTCGCGCGTCATGTTCATCTGCACCGCGAACACGCTGGACACGGTGCCGCCGGCGCTGCGCGACCGGCTGGAGGTCCTCGAGCTGAGCGGGTACACGGAAGACGAGAAGGTGCAGATCGCGCGCCGCTTCCTGCTCCCCAAGCAATTGGAGGCGAACGGCCTGCGCAAGCGGGAGGTGCGCATTCCCGACCGGCTAATCCGCCTCGTCATCCGCGACTACACACGGGAGGCGGGGGTCCGGAACCTGGAGCGCGAGCTGGCCGGCGTGCTGCGCCGAGCCGCGGCCGCGATCGCCGCCGGTGAGGTCGACACGGCCGTGCGCATGGACGAAGCACGGGTCAGGGAGGCGCTCGGCACGCGGCGCTTCGCCGTCGAATCCGCGGAGCGCGATCAGACGCCGGGCATCGCGACCGGCCTCACCTGGTCGCCGGTCGGTGGCGACATCGTCTTCGTCGAGGCGACGAAGATGCCGGGCAGCGGCAAGCTCCAGCTGACCGGGCAGCTCGGCGACGTCATGAAGGAGTCGGCGAACGCGGCGCTCTCCTACTTGAAGGCACACGCCAACGAGTTCGGCATCGAGCGGAGCTGGTTCGACGAGCAGGACATCCACGTGCACGTGCCGGCGGGCGCGATCCGCAAGGAGGGTCCGTCGGCGGGCGTGACGATGCTGACCGCGATCACCTCGGCCCTGACCGGCCTGCCGGCGCGCGCCGACCTCGCGATGACCGGCGAGATCACGCTGCGCGGCCGGGTGCTCCCGATCGGCGGACTGAAGGAGAAGGTCCTCGCCGCGCATCGGGCGGGCATCCGGCGGGTGCTGATCCCGAGCCGCAACGAGGCCGACCTGGACGACATTCCCGCCGAGTTGAAACAGCACTTGGAGCTCGTGCTCATGGACGACGTCGGGGAGGTGCTGCGGGAGGCGATCCCTGGGCTGACGAGGGCGGCCCCCCGCCGCCGGCGACCGCGCGCGAGCGGCGGGGCGCAGCCGTCGATCGTCGTCTAGATTTCGTCGTCTAGATGTAGGAGCGCGGCCACTGATCGGTTCAGCGGCGACCGCGCGCCTTGCGGGACAGCGTGCGGGCGGCGATCGCGTGGTGGGCCGCGAGCTCCATGTCGGCCTCCAAGGGCGGCAGCGGGTGACCCAGTGCCCGCTCCAGGAGCAGGTCGGCGAGGTGCGGGTTCTTCGGTAGGAGGCTGCCGTGCAGGTAGGTCCCGATCAGGTTGCCCTGCATCGCGCCTTCCGTCTGGTCCTCCGCGTTGTTGCCGAAGCCGGCGCGGACGCGGCCGAGCGGGGTCGCCTGCTCGCCGAGGTAGGTGCGGCCGACATGGTTCTCGAAGCCGACCAGCGTCGGCGGCGTCAGGCCGAGCTCGGGCGCCGTCTCCAGGACGACGTCGCCGATGCAGCGGAAGCTGCCGGCCTCCGTCCGGGCGTCGAGCAGGCCGATGCCGGGCAGCCGGGTGCCGTCGGCGGTGCGGTAGTACTGGCCGACGAGCTGGTAGCCGCCGCACACCGCAAGCAGGGGCACGCCGCGCGCCAGGGCCTGCTCGATCGGCGCCTTCTTCTCCGCCGTCAGGTCCTCGAAGACGAGCTCCTCGTCGCGATCCTGGCCGCCGCCGAAGAAGAACAGGTCGGCGTCCTCCAGTCCGGGCGCCGCTCCCAGGCCGACGAGCCGGACCTCGAGCTCGATGCCGCGCCAGGCCGCCCGGTTCTGCAGCACGAGGACGTTGCCCCGATCGCCGTAGATGTTCATCAGGTCGGGGTAGAGCCAGGCCAGGACGAGCGGCCGCGACCGATTCATCCTGCCGCCCAGTATGGCCGGGCCCAACCGCGCCGCACCAGCTCCGCACGGAGGTCGAGCATCGCCGTGTAGGTGCAGAGGAGGTACGCCTCGGCGCCCGGCGGCATGTGCCCGATCAGGATGTCGAGCGCCGGCCCCAAATCCGGCTCCGGCGCCAGCGACGAGACGACGCCGCCATGCTTGAGGCGGATCGCCATGTCTTGCGCCCGCTCGCCGCTGGGCACTACGACGTCGGCATGGTCACGCAGCAGCTCGAAGTCGACATCCCAGATCCAGGACACGTCGCGACCGTCGGCGATGCGGTCGTTGAGGGCGATCAGGTGATGGCGACCGCCGGCGAGCTCGACCGCACCGCGCAGGCTCTCGTTGAACCC
>JBAPVZ010000314.1:0-4641 GCA_049283435.1 Candidatus Dormiibacterota bacterium | reverse complement strand
GCGGCGAACGCCTGGTGGCGGCGGCCGAGGACGAGCTCGCCGGTGCCGGCGACACGGAGGTTGCGGACCCACTGCGTGTGCCCGCGCGGGGCGACGAGGTAGGGGCGGCCGTCGACCGTCAGCAGGTTGACCGGCGTCGACCGCCACTCGCCGCTCTGGCGCCCCCGCACCCGCAGCACGCGCGAGCCGAGGACGGAGATGCCGGCGCGGGTGAGGAGGGCGACCAGGGGGTTGAACACGCGGTCGGTGAGCCAGCCCGCCCGCTGCAGATGGGGCGCCGAGCCCTCGCCGTTGTTCGCCATCGCTCCATCCTCCCCGGTCACGCTGCCGTCGTCCTCAATTGTGAGCGGTGCTCTCGGTGTCATCGCTCGATTATGGACGGCTCACACGGAAAATGCAAGAGCAGTGCTCGCTAAAGATGGCGGTGCTCGCGAGGGTTGTGGCATGCTTGGACGGTGCCAGAGGAAACTCTGCGGACGCCGCGCCAGCGGGCGCACCGCCAGACGATGACCGAGATCAAGCGCACCGCGATCGGCCAGCTGGAGCGGGAGGGGGGCGCCGGCCTGTCGCTGCGGGCGATCGCGCGTGACCTCGGGATCGTCTCCTCGGCGATCTACCGCTACGTGCCGAGCCGGGACGACCTGCTCACGCTGCTGATCGTCGACGCCTACAACTCGCTCGGGGGGGCCGCCGAAGCAGCCGAACGTCGCTGCCGCCGCACGGACCTGCGCCGCCGCTGGTTCGCGATCGGCCGGGCCGTGCGCCGCTGGGCTCTGACCCATCGCGCCGAGTACGGGCTGCTCTACGGCAGCCCCGTGCCCGGATACGTAGCGCCTCCCGGGCAGACGAACGTGCCGGGCACCCGGGTCTCCTTCCTGCTGCTCCGTCTGGCGACCGATCTCGAAGCGGCCGGAGCGCCGCTGCCCGACCCGACCTCCCCGCCGCGCCCGCTCGACCGCGATCTGAGGCGGCTTCGCACCTACGCCGAGCGAGCGATCTCGGAGCCGCGCCTGGCCGCGCTGCTGCTCGCCTGGACGGCAATGTTCGGGCTCGTCAGCTTCGAGCTGTTCGGCCAGTACAACGGCGTCGTCGGCGCGCACGCCGCCTACTTCGATCACCAGTTGGATCGCCTCGCCGCGACGCTCGGTCTCGGTGAGGCGTCCCGCCCTTCGGATCGGCGCTCGATCCGGAGGACGGCATAGCAGTCGAACCACTATGCTCGCCAGCATCGGAAGTTGATACGCGTCGGGGCGCCCATTCGGGCCGAACAGGGAATCCGGTGAGAAGCCGGAGCGGTCCCGCCACTGTGAGCAGCGTCCCCGTCCGTGCCACGCCGTCGTGGCGCCACTGAGCACCGGGGCTCGGGAAGGGAGGACGGGAGACCGGAGCTGCAAGCCAGGAGACCTACCCCGACGTTGGAGACGGAGCGGCGCCGCGCGGACGGGGCTCGCCCAACCGCCGACGGTGCTGCACGCGCCGGCGGACGGGGAGCGTTGCCGGCGGTGCCAGGAGGTGCAGCGTGGCGGAGCAGCGGCCGGGAGGCCCCCCGAGCGTGACGGCGACCGCCGTCAGCCATTACCCGAAGGTCGGCGACGGGCCGGGTGAGCAGCGCCTGCGGCAGACGCTCAACCGGTTGGATCGCGGGCAGGCGACCCCGGCCGACGTCCGCGACGCGGAGGACGAGGCGACGATCGCCGCCATCACCGAGCAGGAGACGGCGGGCCTCGACCTGGTGACCGACGGGCAGATCCGCTGGCAGGACCCGATCACGCGTCTCGCGCGTGGGCTGCAGGGGTTCACGATCGGCGGTCTCGTGCGCTGGTTCGAGACGAACACGTACTACCGGCAGCCGGTCGCCGTCGGTGCCATCCGCTGGGAGGAGCCGATCCTCCTCTCGGACCTGCGCTTCGCCCAGCAGCACGCGACCCGTCCCGTGAAGGCGGTCATCACCGGCCCCTACACGCTCGCAACGCTGTCCGACACCGAGGCGAGAGGCCACCGGGTGGTGACGCTGGAGGCGGCGCGGGCGCTGAACCAGGAGCTGCGCGCGCTCGCCGGCGCCGGACCCGCGTGGCTGCAGATCGACGAGCCCGCGATCACGGCGAACCCGAGCGTCCGCTATCCGCGCGACCTGGGCCTCTTTCGCGAGGCGATGGCGGCGCTCACCGACGGTGTCCCCGGCCCGCTCGCGCTGCGCCTCTACCACGGCAGCGCGGAGGACCTGGGTGACCTGCTCGGCTCGCCGTTCCAGTTGATCGGGCTCGATCTCGTCCAGGGCGCGCGCTCCTGGGCGCTGCTCGACGGCTGGCCGGCGGGGGTCGGCCTCGACCTCGGTATCGTCGACGCCCGCAACGTCCATCCGGAACGCGCGGAATCGCTGGCCGAGGCGGTGCGGCGGGGACGGGCCGCCGTCGGCTCGGAGGGCGTGCTGCACGTCAGCCCGAGCTGCGGCCTCGAGTTCCTGCCCCGCGATGCCGCGCGCCGCAAGCTGTCGCTCGTCGTCGCGGCGGCCCGCGAGGAGGTCCTCTGATGCCCGGATTGCTGACGACGAGCGTGGGCAGCCTGCCGAAGCCCGACTACCTGGTGCACGGTCGGGCGGCGCGCGCTCGGGGCGAGCTGACGCAGGAGGGGCTCGACGAGCTGGCGCGCCAGGCGACGCGGGAGTGGATCGGGTTCCAGGAGGAGCTCGGCCTCGACGTCCTCGTCGACGGCGAGATGTACCGCGGCGACATGGTCGCGTACTTCGCCGAGAACCTGGAGGGCATGGGCCTCTCCGGCCTCGTGCGCTCGTACGGGAACCGGTACTACAAGAAGCCGGTCGCGACCGGGGTGATCCGCCGTCCCCGACCGATCACCGTCGAATGGTGGCAGTACGCGCAGGGCCTCACGGAGCGCCCGGTGAAGGGCATGCTGACCGGTCCCTACACGATCTGCGACTGGTCGTTCGACGACCACTTCGGGAGCCGGCGGGAGTTCGTGCTCGCGCTCGCCGAAGTCGTACGGCAGGAGGCGGAGGACCTGGAGCGCGCCGGTGCTCGTTACCTGCAGATCGACGAGCCGGCCGTCTCCACCCGTCTCGACGAGCTCGACCTCGCGATCGAAGCGCTCGGCATCGTCACGCAGGGACTCTCTGCACACACGACGACACACATGTGCTACGGCCGCTTCGAGGAGGTGTATCCGCGGATCCTCGACCTGCCGGTCGACGAGCTCGATCTGGAGATGACGAACAGCGGGCTCGACCTGCTCGCCCGGTTCCCGGCCCACCCGTTCACGAAGGACGTCGGGTTCGGCGTCGTCGACGTCCACTCGCATCGCGTGCCGCCGGTGGAAGAGGTCAAGGAGCACCTGCGGCGCGCGCTGACCTACCTCTCCCCGGAGCAGATCTACGTGGATCCGGACTGCGGGCTGAAGACACGGACCCCGGAGGAGGCGCGCGCGATGCTGACCGTCATCCAGCAGGCCCGTGATGAGGTGCGCGAGGAGCTGGCGGCCGGACGGCGCTGAGCGCCCGGTCGCCGTCCTGCCGATCCGCCCCCGTCGAACGGCACGCCATCCGGGTGCGTGAGCGCCTGGGCTACGATCGTGGGCATGTCTGAGGCCGGCGTCGCTCCCGGCGCCGGGCGGGAGGGGGAGATCGCCCAGCTCCTGTCCGAGCTGGTCGCGATCGATTCGGTGAACCCGACGCTCGTCTCCGGCGGCGCCGGGGAGGCGGCGATCGCGACCGACCTCGCGAGCCGGCTGCGGGCGATCGGTCTCGACGTCGAGATCGACGAGGTGGCACCCGGTCGACCGAACGTCGTCGGCATCCTGCCCGGCCGCGATTCGACGCCGGCGCCCGGCCTGCTCCTCTGCGGGCACACCGACACGGTCGGCATCGCCGGCATGACGGTACCGCCCTTCGCGGGCCGGATCGACGGTGACCGCGTCTACGGGCGCGGCGCGTTCGACATGAAGGCAGGCCTGGTCGCGATCCTGGACACGACGCGCCGGCTCGCCGTGCGGGGCGGCGGGGTCGGGGACCTGGTCGTCGCGTTCGTCGCCGACGAGGAGGATCGCAGCCTCGGGACCGAGCATCTGGTCGAGCGGCTCCGCCGGTCCGCTCGGCAGCCTGCCGCCGGCATCATCACCGAGCCGACCGGGCTCAGCATCGTGCACGCGCACAAGGGCTTCGCTTGGGGACGCCTCGAGACGCGAGGCCGCGCGGCGCACGGCAGCGACCACGAGCATGGCCGCGATGCGATCTTGCTCATGGGTCGCGTCCTCTCCCGCTTGGAACGCCTGGACCGGGAGACCCTGCCAGGCCGCCGGCACCCGCTCCTCGGGCGCGGCTCGGTGCACTGCGGGCTGATCGAGGGCGGCAACGAACGTTCCTCCTATCCGGATCGCTGCACGCTCGACGTCGAGCGCCGCCTGCTGCCCGGCGAGACGGGGGCGACGGCGAGAGGCGAGATCGAGGCGATCTTGCGTGACCTGGCGGCAACGTCCGACTTCGCCGCGTCGTACACGGAGCTCTTCGAGCGGGCGCCCCTCGAGGTCCCGGCCGAGGCGCCGATCGTGCGGGCGCTGGACGCCGCGGTCTCGGCGACGCTCGGCCCCGATCGCGTGCGCCACGAGGGGACCGCGGGGTGGGCCGACAGC
>JBAPVZ010000313.1:0-1896 GCA_049283435.1 Candidatus Dormiibacterota bacterium | reverse complement strand
CCGCAACCTGCAGCGCATGGCCGAGCGGTACGGCGACGCCGCGGTGGCGCTGCTGCGCTCCTGGGAGACCTGACGCCGGTCGGCGGGACAACACGCCGGGGGCGCCGGCGGTGCCGGTCACCCGAGCCCGTGTGGGCGTGGCCCGGGTGATGACGGCGGCGTCCGCGGCGAGTAGGCACCCGGAGCGTGCTGCGCGTGGAGCGACCGCCAACACCTGGCGCCCTCGGCCGTCTTCTCTCACGTGACCACCACCACGCAGAGGAGACGACCGCGATGATGTTCGAGACGCACACCGAAGTCCTGCTGCTCCATGTGCAAGAGCTGCAACGCGAGGCCGCACGCCAGCGCCTGCTCGACCAGGCGCGCCGCGAACGTCCGCCGGCCGAGCGCCCCCTCTGCCGGTTCCGTCGCCGGGTCGGCAGCGCGCTGGTCCACCTGGGACTCCAGGTCTGGGGTCGGGAGAGCGGCCGGCCCGAGTCGTTCCTGCCCATCGCGCAGCGAGGAGGTCGGTGACCATGGCTACCCAGGAGACGCCGCAGAGCTCGCCCGGAGGCGTCATCCACGACGTCGCCGTGCTCGATCTGACCGCCAGCCACAGCCCGGACGAGCTGCGACACATCACGCGCATCGAGGACGTCGCCGTCGTCCTCGTGCGGGAGTCGGCCGCCTCGGCGCTGAACGCGATCGACATGAACGACGTCGCGAGCGTCGTGGTCGTACCCGGCGAGGGAGCGGCGCGGGTCCACACCGGCACCTACGTGACCACCGGCGAAGGGCTGGCCGAGGAAGGCGTAGAGCACGACATGCTCGTCGTGACCGGCACCATGCTCGTGACGACGCCGGTCCGCCACGTCGCGTTGCAGGGCATCGTCGTGACCGGTCGCGTCATCGCGCCCCAGGGCAGCGAAACCGCGCTGGCGACCGGCCTCACCCGGATCACCGGCTCGGTCGACTACTTCCCGTTTCGGGAAGGACAGCGAATCGAGCTTCGCGCCGGCAGCGCCGAGCTGCGCGGCCAGGCGCTCGCCAATCAGGGCGGCTCCGCGTCCGACCTGCTGCTCGTCAGCGGCGCGTTGACGATCACGGGCGACGTCCCGACGGTCGGCTACGAGTGCATCGTCGTGACCGGGAGTCTCGCCGCGCCGGCGGCCGCGCAGGACGTGCTGGAGCCGGTCGTCCACGCATCGAGCACGTTGTGGTACACCGGCAAGCCGATGCGTTTCAACGGCAAGCAGACGTTCAGCCGCGGCTTCTTCGAGCTGCTCGACGAGCCGGTCACGCTGCTGCTCAACGGGTCGTTCGAGATCGACGACGACGTACCGCTCGAGCTCGCGAAGACCGCAGTCGCCGGCGTGGCGCTCAACGGCCGGTTGACGGCCTCGAAAGCGCTCGCGTCGCTGTTCCAGGTGCGCGCCCTCGCGGTCAACGGAGAGGTCGTCGACCGGGACGCCGCCCGCGAGGGAGTCGCGGCTCTGCCCGAGCCGTGAGCGAGGCGTGGCCGAACCGACGGCGGCGTTCGACCGGCTCTACGACGGCCACGTGCAGGCGGTGCACGCGTACCTGCTCGCCCGGACCCGGGATGGGGAGGTGGCGCAGGACCTCGTGCAGGAGACGTTCCTGCGGGCATGGCGCCACCTCGGGGGCGTCGCCGGCCTGCCCCCGAACCGCCAGCGCGCCTGGCTCGTCGCCGTCGCCCGCAACCTGGTCGTCGATCGGTCGCGACGGGGCAGGACGGAGCGGGACGCAGCCGAGCGGCTGGGCCACCTCGAGGACGGGATCGCACCTCGCCACGACGAGCCGGAGCGCCGTGCGGAGGTGTCCGCCGACGTCGCCGCCGTCGACGCCGCGGTCGCGACGCTGCCCGAGGAGCAGCGCGTGATCCTCTCGCTGCAGGTG
>JBAPVZ010000312.1:0-2347 GCA_049283435.1 Candidatus Dormiibacterota bacterium | reverse complement strand
CCGGTCGCGACGCCGAGCCGCCGGGCGCCGCGCGCGACCGTCAGGTCGTGGAGGAACATCTCGGTGCCCTCGTCGAGATGGGTCACTTCGAAGCCGAAGACGCAGCCGGCGATCCGATCCTCCTCGTCGTACACGACGAGCAGGTGCTGGCTCGGATTCTCCAGGAACCGCTTCCCTGCCGCGGGTAGGATGGGGCCCGGCATCAGGGAGGACGCGGCGGACAGGGCGGCCGCGTCGGTGGCACGAGCAATTCTCACTTTAAGGTATTCTCGCGCCGTCCGGGGCGGGCCGCGCAGCCAAATACGGAGATGTCGGTCGGAGCCGCACTCGGGCAGACATGACGACGATGCGCCGCTCGCCGGCAAAGGGACCCTACCTCGCTCATTTTGGGGGCCGATTGCCGGCAAACGCCCTCTACCAGGGTGGGGCGCCGCGTGGCCGGTGGTGCCCGGTTACGGCGCTGCGGTCGCCCCGGTGCCCTCCTCGGCGCCTTCGACGACGCCGGTCCCGCGCGCATTCGCCACCTCGATCTCCTCGGTCGCGAAGCCGGCCTTGACACCCCACAGGAAGACCACGAGCCCGAGCACGAGCGCACTGATCGTGCCCCAGGGGAACCCGAGCGGCGGCTTCGCCAGCGGCCCGTAGGCGCCGTAGTAGGACAGCACGAACACGCCGAGGATCAGGAACTCGAGCCAGGCCGCACGCCAGACCTCGGTGCGCCCACGCGCGGCCGAGAACCACCAGCACCCGACGGTGAAGAGCGCGACCTCGAGCACCATCGCGCCGGCGTAGAGCAGGAACGGCGGGTGGGCCGCGAGCGGCATCGTCTTCGGCGCCAGGATCCACCCTCCCCACACCTGGGTCGCGATCCAGAGCACGAGGAACGCGACCCCGAGCGCCACCCCGACTCCGCGATTGAGCCAGCCACGCGAGGGCGCGTAGAGCGCCGACCACGCAGGCAGGGCGAAGAGCGCCGCGGCGGTGACCGCGGTCAGAGTCGCATAGCCCGCCCAGTAGATGATGACGACGGCCGCCATCGTCGCCGCCGGCGCGAGGAGACGAGCGGCGCCGAGCCGGTAGAGCCGGGGGAGGTCGGGCGCGGTCCGCCGCAGGACGGTCAGTCCGATGCCGCCCATCACGAGCACGATCGCGATCGTGGAGCTGGCGATGGACACGAGCGAGTACCAGCTCGGGAACGGAGCGAACAGGCAGCAGCCGACGACGAAGGCGATCAGCAGCCCGAGCCAGGGGATGCGGCTTCGATTGAGCCGCTGGAGCAGCTTCGGCAGGTAGCCGATCGAGGAGAGCCCGTACACGGTGCGCGTGCCGATGCCGAGATACACGAGCCCGGTCGCGCTCGGAGAGACCCAGGCGTCGATGAGCAGCAGCACGGCGAACGCGCCGAGGAAGCCGACGCTCGACGCCTGGAGCGCTTTCGCGAACGGCGCCGACGACCAGTTGCTCGTCGCGACCGCGGACCAATCTCCGGGCTTGATCCCCATCGAGTGCCAGTCGACCGCACCGATGAACGAGGCCTGCAGGGCGATGTAGACGACGGCCGCGGTCAGCATCGCGAGCACGGTCGCCCAGGGCAGATCACGCTGCGGATTCCGCGCTTCGCCGCCGTACTCGATGCCCTGCAGCGCGGAGATCACCGAGAAGGTGATGCCGGAGGCCACGATCGTGCTGAAGATCGGCTTCACCCCGCCCGGCGCGAACCCGCCGTAGGAGACGAAGTTCTTGGCGTGAAAGCTGAACAGGAACAGGAAGATGAAGGTGAGGCAGGGGATGATCAGCTTCCAGATCGTGACGTACGTCGACACGCGGCCGACGAGCAGCGCGCCGAAGTAGTTGATGACGGCGAGCACGAGCATCAGCGCGATCGCCATCACGATCCCGTACGGCCAGGAGAGGACGTTCTCACCGGCCGTCTTCGTGATCAGCCAGGGGAGGTAGTCGGACGCGTAGGTGACCACCGCCTCCGCCTCCAGCGCCGGCACCGTGAGCGCCCACAGCAGGTAGCACCAGCCGATGATGTTGCCGGCGAATCCCCCGTGGGTGTAATGCGGATAGCGGACGGCGGCGCCGGTCCGCGGCAGAATGCCGGCCATCTCCGCGAAGGTCAATGCGACGAGGACGACGAGCACCGACGCGATGACCCAGGAAAGAATGGCCGACGGCCCCGCACTGGCGCTGGCGCCGAGTGAGGCGAACAGCCATCCGGACCCGATGATGCCGCTGACGATGATGAAGAAGAGCTGCCAGAAGGACAGGGAGCGGCGCAGCCGGGTGTCGCTCTCGACGTGATCCGTGCTGCCGCTCGGCGCGCTCAACGCGACCACCCCCA
>JBAPVZ010000311.1:0-2088 GCA_049283435.1 Candidatus Dormiibacterota bacterium | reverse complement strand
GGGCTGGGTGGTCGCCGGTCCTGCCGGGGCGGCCGTGGCGTCGGCGGCGGCGATCGGCGCCGCGTTCGCCGGGATGAACGCCCGGGCAGCGATCGTGCGCAGCACACCTCTGCCCGACGCGGCGGTCGCGACCGCCGAGGATCTGGTCGCCGTCACGCTCGCGGCGGCCGCGTCATCGGCCAGGTTGTCGGGGTCGCGTTGATCCAAGACGGCGGGGCGCTACCCACGGTCCCGCGCGGGTTCCAACGTTGAAAACGATTACGTAGTCGAATTTCCACGTTTTACACTTGAGCGAGCATGCAGCGGATCCCGGAGCGGGAGCGGCCGCGAGGCGCACCGACCGTGCGGGACGTCGCACTGGCGGCCGGGGTGTCGGTGGCGACCGTCTCGCGCGTCTTGAACGCGAACGCCGGCGTCGACCCGGGCCGCCGTCAGCGTGTGCTGGACGTGATCGCCGAGCTCGGCTATCGTCGCGACGGCGTCGCCCGCAACCTGCGCCGGCGCTCGACGAGGGTGATCGGGGTCGTCATCACGGATATCGAGAACCCGTTCTTCACGCGGCTCATCCGCGGGGTCCAGGATCAGGCCGAATCGGAGGGATACTCGATCGTCCTGCTCAATTCGGACGAGGACCCACTGAAGGAGGCGCGGTGCATCGACGTCCTCGCCGAAGAGCGCGTCGCAGGCGTACTCCTCACCTCCGTTTCCGAAGTCACCACGTCGGTCGACGCGCTGATCGCCGGCCACACCCCGATCGTCCTCATCGACCGGCGCGTGCCGCGAACCGATCTCGATCTCGTCATCGTCGACAACGTTCGCGGCGCCCGGCTGGGAACCGAGCACCTGCTCGCGGAGGGCTACCGACGGATCGCGTGCGTCACCGGGCCGGCGCATTCGACGACCGGGAACGAGCGGCGCCTGGGCTACGAGGCAGCGCTACTCGCCGCCGGCCTGACCCCGGACCCGGCGCTGATCTGGCACACCGACTTCCGGAGCGAGGGCGGTCATGCCGCGGCCCGAGCGCTGCTCCGGATGGCGCGCCGTCCGGATGCGATGATCGTGATGAACAACCTGATGACGGAGGGGGCGTTGCGCGCGATCCACGAAGCCGGGGTCCGGATGCCCGACGAGCTCGGGCTCGTCGGCTTCGACGACCTCACCTGGCAGCAGCTCGTCGACCCGCCGGTGACGACGATCGCGCAGCCGGTCCGCGAGATCGGGATCAACGCGACCGAGCTGTTGCTGCGGCGCTGCCGCGGCGACCGGCAACCGCCGGCGACGATCCTGCTCGAGCCGACGCTCTTGCGGCGCGGCAGCTCGCAGCGTCCGCGCTGAGAGGCCGGAGACGATGCCGACCCACGTCGGGCTGCTCCGGGGGATCAATCTGGGTGGCCGGCGGCTGGCGATGCAGGACCTCCGCGAGATCGCCGAGTCGCTCGGTCATACGGAGGTTGCCACGTACATCCAGAGCGGCAACGTCCTCTTCACGACCACCGAAACCGACGCGGTGCGGCTCGCCCGGGCTTTCGAGACCGCGATCGAGGAGCGGCTCGGGATGCGGGTCGCGGTCGTCGTCCGCTCGCGTGCGGAGCTGGAGGACGTCGTCAGCCGGAGCCCCTACCTCGCGGAGCCGAACCCGAAGCTGGTCCACGCGATCTTCCTCGCCGAGTCCCCGACTGACGACGAGGTCGCGGGTGTCGCAGCGGCGCAGCGGGAGGTGGCCGCGCGGGGCAGCCGTGACGAAGCGCAGATCGTCGGCCGGACGCTCTACCTGCACACGCCCGACGGCTTCGGGCGCAGCGAGCTCGCGGCGCTGCTGAGCCGGGGCGGTCGGGGACGTCCGGTCGGCACCGCTCGCAACTGGTCGACGGTGCGCAAACTGCTCGAGCTCTGCATCGACTGAGCCGTCTCTCACGCGCGGTCGCCGCGCTGTGGTGAGCTGGAGGGCCGGTTGCCGGCAGGGCGTCGCTTCGCGCCCCGCGATGACGACCGTTCGCCGGCGATCGGCCCCAATCTTGCCGGCCGTGAAGAAAGGGCTTGAACTGCGAACATTCGTTTGGTATCGTCGATCGCATGTTGGGGTGCCTG
>JBAPVZ010000310.1:0-2763 GCA_049283435.1 Candidatus Dormiibacterota bacterium | reverse complement strand
GTCTTTATCTACTACGCGCTCACCGGGCCGATCAGCAACGGTTTCTTTCACGGATACAGCGGCACCTACGTCGCCGACGCGCTGGGCTTCGTCGTTCCCACGCAAGTCATGAGATTCGGGCGCAGCTGGTTCTCGGTCGTGTCGGGCACGTTTACGGGCGGCATGCCTGAAAACGGCGTGTATGTCGGTGTCGTGCTGGCGCTGGTCCTCAGCCGCTACTTCATCACGCGCTGGGGAAGCGTCGTCGCGCGGGTCCTGCTGGGGGTGCTCGCGGTGGTCGTCCTATTGATGCTCGGTCCCCACGTCCATATCGCGGGCCAGCCGACGATCCCGCTGCCGTGGGACTGGCTCGATCGTCTTCCCTTGCTCGTTCACGTGGCGCCCGTGCGGATGGCGCCCTACATGTTCCTTATCGTCGCGTTGATCGTCTCAATCTGGCTCGGGCAGCCGCGCCATGGACGCTTGGGCGTCGCGAAGTGGGTGGTCGCTGCCGCGGGCCTCGTCATGCTCGTACCCAACTTGAGCTTCGGCCTATGGCACACCAAGCTCGAAAATCCACCGCTGTTCACCACCTCGGCCTACCGCTCGGTCATCCGCCCTGGGTCGATCGTGCTCGCTTTGCCGTTCGCGATAGCGGGCCAGAGCATGCTCTGGCAGGCAGAAGCCGGCTTTAGCTTCCGCATGGCCGACGGCTACGTGGGAGCCCTGTCGCCGTCCGGCTACGCACATGACCTGGGGGCGCTCTCAAGTCCCCAGATCCAGCCTGAGCCGCCCGCGTTCGCGGCATTCCTCGCCAAGCGTCACGTCAGCACGGTCCTCGTTGACGCCCACCAGCCAGGGACGTGGCCCCACGTGCTCGGCGCGCTCGGGCTCCACGCCCGACCGATGGGCGGAGTGTTGGTCTACACGCTGCCCCGCGCAGCCGCCACCCCGCCAACCGCTACGACCACAGACTGACGACTTCGCGGGCGCGGACGAACCGCGCTGAAGTTCAGTTCGGTGGGACGTTGGTCAGGACCTCCGGGCCCGTATAGCGGTGCCGGTGGTCCTTGCATGCGGCCGGGAAGGAGAACTGGACGCTGTCCTCGTGGACGTTGTTGTAGCTGGCGAAGATCGTCGCCTGGCCACTGGTCCCGGCGGGGCAGCTCGGATCGGTGGTGCTCTTTACACGCACGTCGATCTTCATGATGTTCCCCATCACGCCGAACATCACCGCGTGATGGGAGGCGTAGACCAGATGGTGGCCCACGGACAGAATGATCTGTCGATCAGGCGCATTCGGAACGCGATCCACCTGGCAGATGATCCCGGAGGTGGTGCCCGCCGTCAGGTTGATGGTGCCGTGACCCCGGGTGTAGCTCCCAGCAGCGCCAGTGATCGGCCGCCCCCCGTGAAAACCCCATGCCTGCTTGGGCAAGTTGACGGTTGGGATCGCACTGCAGTAGGCAACGGGGCGCGAGGCGGCAGCAGCGCTCACGACGAGCGCCATCGCGATCACGACCGTCACGAGGGCTCCTGGCAAGAGTCCTCGCTTCCGCGCCCCGGTGTACATGCGCCCACCATAAGCGACACCAGCACGTCCAGGCAAGCGTTCAGGGAAGGATCCCCGCTGTTCGCTACGCCTTCCTCCGCTTCCCGGCGCGCCTGCCCGAGGACACGGCCGCCTTCCCGCCGCCCACCGCGGCGCGTCCCGCTAGCCGCGCGGTCGACGCCGCGCCCCGCAACGCAGCGCTCCCAGCCCGCCTACCGACCTTCGCGGCGAAACCATTCTTTCGCCTGCTCGCAGCCTGTTCGCCGTCTGCCGGGCGATCCCGGTTGAACCGCGCCATCGCGCCTCCAATCATCGCCTAATACGTGTCATCACATGTCTACCCGCCCGCCATCAGAGCAGTGTGACCGACCGTCGATGCCTTGGTCTCTCAGTTGGCGGTGGCAACGTGCGATCGCACCAGCACCAGCGGCGCGTGGGGATCGTGCGGCTGGGGAATCGCCGTGAGGGCGAACTCGGCGATCGCGCCCGGGCGAAAGACGAGGCAGTGAGTCGAGCCGCCGTATTGGAAGTAACCGAGCTCCTCGCCCTTGGCGACGTGGTAGCCAGGCTTCACGTGCGAGTGGATCATGCAAGAGGAAACCTCAGACATGCCGACCGGCACGAACGCGACGAGCCCGATGACTGGATCGTCGGCCTCGATGAGGATGATCGCCCGGGCCGCGACGTGGGCTAGGTAGGACTGCGAGTTCGTGGGCTCGACCGCCTCCTTGCCCTCGGAGTCTGCCTCTGAGTAGTACGTGCCCTCCTGCACGAATGCCCGGACCACGGAGCCCGCCACCGGACTGTGCCAGCGGTGGTAGTTGGTGGCGCTCAGAAACGCCTGATAGACCGTCCCCCCCACGAACTGCTCGACCGACTCGTCATTGGCGAGCATGTCCGCGAGTGAGTAGGGCTGGCTCTTGATCCAGAAGCGATCCTGGCGCTGGACATCGGTGCTGATGCCGTAGGGCGTCGACTCGCATGCGCTGACGATGACCTTGTCGTCCTGCGGCGAGGCCACCGGGCGCTCGCCGTCCTTGAAGCGCCTGGTGAAGAAGTCGTTCCAGGAGGTGAACCCCCAGTGCTCGTCCTCCGGGTCGTGCTCATACTGACCCATGCCCACCGCCTGCTGGGCCTCGGCGGACTTCCATCCCGACGCAGAGTCATTGAGTACGTAGAGCGAGTCGCTGCTGCTGAGGAACTCGCACCACGCGGTCAGGAGCTTCTTGAGC
>JBAPVZ010000309.1:0-2821 GCA_049283435.1 Candidatus Dormiibacterota bacterium | reverse complement strand
AGCTCGACGGCAGGGTCGTCCTCGTCACCGGTGGGTCGGACGGCCTGGGCGCCGCAACCGCCGCCCGGCTCGTTGCCGAGGGGGCCCGGGTCGCGATCTGCGGGCGCGACGCGGGGCGACTCGAGCGCACCGAGGCCCACCTGCGCACGCTCGGCGGCGACGTGCTCGCGGTGCGCGCCGACGTCACGCAGCCGGAGGACGTCGAGCGGCTGGTCGCCACCACCGTGGCCCGCTGGAGCCGCCTCCACGCCCTCGTCAACAACGCGGGCACGAGCGCCGCCCTGCCGTTCGCCGAGGTGACCGACGACGTGCTCGAGTCGGATCTGCAGCTCAAGCTCTTCGGCGCCGTCCGGGTCTCGCGGGCGGCCTATCCCCATCTGCGAGCGGCGAGCTCGGCGGCGGTCGTCAACGTGCTCGCACTCGCCGGCAAGCTGCCGGGACCGCGCTCCGCGCCGACCTCGCTCTCTCGCGCCGCCGGCATCGCGCTGACGAAGGTCCTGTCCAAGGAGTGGGGCGCCGACGGCATCCGCGTCAACGGCGTGCTCGTCGGGCTGATCGCGAGCGGGCAATGGGAGCGACGGGCGGCCCAGCGCGGCGTCCCGGTCGAGGAGGTCTACCGAGAGATGGCAGCGAACGGCGCCATCCCACTCGGCCGGGTCGGCAGGGCCGAGGAGTTCGCCGACGTCGTCGCCTTCCTCCTCTCGGCGCGGTCGTCGTACCTGACCGGCACGGCGATCAATGTCGACGGCGGCTCGAGCGGCGCGGTGTGAGGACGCTCAGCTCGGCGTCTGCTCCTGCGGGCGGTCGCCACCCTGCGCCTGCTCGTCCGAGTTCGCAATCGCCTCCTCCAGGGCCGCCATCGCCTGCGCGCGGCTCATCGGCTCGGTGAGCGCTCGGAACTCGAGATAACCGTCAGGGATCTCCCCGCCCGCGGTGAAGACGGAGCGCAGGTGTCGCACGACGATCCAGCTCTGGCTGTCGAGCTGCAGAATGCCGATCCCCCGCCGGCGGATGCGGCGGTGGCGCTCGGAGGCTTCTTCGCCGTCGGGGCTGGTGTCGACCCAGGTCACGAGGCGCTTTCGAACCCCTTCCCCCGACTGCTCCTCTCGTTGCGCACCTCCCGTCTCCTCGATCGTCAGGGTAACCCCGGGTCGATGCGGCCGACGTGGGACAGGCCGGGAGCGTCGAGCCGGGCCCCCGAGTTGGTGCCGAGGCCCAGAATCGAACTGGGGACACCGCGATTTTCAGTCGCGTGCTCTACCGACTGAGCTACCTCGGCGCAACGCGGGCGCAACGGCCATCCATTGTAGTGGGCGGCTCAGCTCAGGACTTGGAGTGCCGCCTGGAGCTGCGGGTCCATGGCTCCCCCGCGCTGCGGCGTCGCGACGTCGTACATGTCCTGCGGTGCCGGCAGCGCGACGTTGTGCTGCGGTTCCAGGCCGACGCCCTTGTCGACCGACTTGCCGTTGGGCAGGTACCAGTGCTGCACCGTCAGATGCAGATCGCCGCCGTTGGTGAGCGGAAAGTCGATCTGCACCGAGCCCTTCCCGAACGTCTTGACGCCGACCAGGGTCGCCCGCCCGTGCGCCTGCAGCGAGCCCGACGTGATCTCGGACGCGGACGCCGTGTTGCCGTCGACGAGGATCGCGAGCGGCACGTTGGGCGCGAGCGGGTTCCCGTTGACGCGCGTCACCTGGGTGCCATCGCGGCCCTTCGTCTCGAACACCTCGCCGCTCGACAGGAACTGGCTGACGACGGAGGTGGCCGCGCTCACGTACCCGCCGCCGTCTTCCCGCAGGTCGAGGATGACGCCCTTCGCCGGCAGCCCCGCCTTCAGCTGCTGCTGGAACTCCTGCGCGGTCGTATTACCGAACTGGTAGATCCGCAGGTACAGGATGTCGCCGGGCAGCTTGGCAGAGACGACGGTCGGGCTCACGAAACTGCCTCGCCGCATCGTCAACGCGAGCGTGGAGGTGCCGCGCTGCACCTGGAGCGTGACCGCCGACTGCGCGGCGCCGTCGATCAGCGCCGAGGTCTGATCGAGGCTCAGCCCGTTCGTGTCCTTCCCATCGATCTGCAGGATCACGTCGGAAGCCTCGACGCCCGCCTTCTGCGCCGGCGAGTTCGGCAGCACACCGGTCACCACCGGACGACCGTTCTCGAAAACGAGATAGACGCCGATCGCGGCCTGATGGGCGCCCTGGTAGCCCTGCTGCTCGGCCCGGTACTGGGTCGGCGTCAGATAGCGGGTGTAGGGATCGCCGAGGGACTGGACCATCCCGTCGATGCTCCCGTTGCTGAGCTGGTTCCCGTTCAGCTGCTGATTCCAGTAGTGCGCCTCGATGACGCGGAGGGCCTGCTGCTGCGCCCCCTCGTCGAGCTGTGCCCGGCTCTGGCCGCCGAACACCGGCACGTACTCGGGAAAGCTCTGATCGGCCCATGTGCCGGCACCGAACGCGACGACGACGAGCAGGATGAGCGCCAGGCTGGCGACGAGGCGGCGCGCCCACCGTGGAATGCGTGTCACGAGGTCAGCATGCCCGATCGTCCATCGGGGCGCCGTTCCCCAACGGACGCCACCCCGGACGGGGCCTGCTCAGACGCGCATGTATCGCCTGACGCCGACCCACCCGGCAGCCCCCCGCCGAGCAGGGCTCGCTCAGACCCGCACGTACCGCCTGACGCCGACCCACCCGGCAGCCCCCCGCCGAGCAGGGCTCGCTCAAACGCGCATGTACCGCCTCACGCCGACCCACCCCACGAGACTCCGCAAGCTCCGTCTCGCGGGGACCCCGGGAGCCCCTGCCGAGCAGGGCACGCT
>JBAPVZ010000308.1:0-1525 GCA_049283435.1 Candidatus Dormiibacterota bacterium | reverse complement strand
ACTTCGACGAGTACTGGGAGCGGGCGCTCGCCGAAGCGGCCGCGGTCGATCCGGCACCGGTCTTCCAGCCGACGTCGTTCGACGGTGTCGTCGCGGAGTGCTCCGACCTCTGGTTCACCGGGGTCGGGGGCGCTCGGGTGCACGCTCGCTTCTGGCAGCCCCGCGGTGGGGCAGCCCCCCACCCAGCCTTGCTCCACTTCCACGGCTACAGCGGGCGCGCGCCGGACTGGTCGGCGATGCTGGGCTGGGCGGCTCGCGGGTATGTGGTCGCCGCCCTCGATTGCCGCGGTCAGGGCGGGTCCTCGGAAGATCCGGGCGGCGTGGTCGGCAACACGCTCGAGGGCCACATCATCCGCGGGCTCGACGACGCGCCGGAGAAGCTGCTCTTCCGCCAGATCTTCCTCGATACGGCGGTCCTCGCCCGCCTCGTCATGGCCCGCGATGATGTCGACGCGACACGGGTCGGGGCGACCGGCGCCTCGCAGGGCGGGGGGCTGACGCTCGCCTGCGCATCGCTCGTCCCCGAGCTCAAGCTGGCTGCGCCGGTCTACCCCTTCCTCTCCGACTACCAGCGGGTCTGGGAGATGGACCTGGCCCTGGACGCGTACGACGAGCTGCGGCTCTATTTCCGGAAGTTCGACCCCCGGCACGAGCGCGAGGAGGCGATCTTCACACGGCTCGGCTACATCGACGTGCACCATCTCGCGCCGCGCATCCGCGCCGAGACGCTCCTCGTGACGGGGCTCTCGGACACGATCTGTCCACCGTCGACGCAGTTCGCCGCCTACAACGCGATCACGGCCCGGAAGCGGCAGGTGCTGTACCCGGACTTCGGGCACGAGGGTCTCCCCGAGTCCGACGATCTCATCTGGAGCTTCATGGGAGGCCTCTGAGCGGGTCGGCGTTTTCGGTAGAATCTCCGGCGGCCCGGCGGTCGTGACCGCGGGCGCCGCGCCGTGGGTCGGCAACGGGTACGTGGTGAACCCAACGGTCTGTAAAACCGCCGCGAAAGCTATGCAGGTTCGACTCCTGCCCGGCCCACCAGCCCTGGTTTTGAGTTCAGATCGCTCCCCGCATGCAGCGATCCGCACCTTCGGCCAGCCCGACTACTGCAATCACTACTGCAATCGGCCGGCGTGCGGCCCTTCGTCGGCGGGGTCGAAGAGGGGCATCCATCCGCGCCGCAGCCTCCGCGTGCAGCCCCGGCACCGCGGATCGACCCTCCGCCCGGTGACGGCGGAAGTTGCTCCCGACGACCCGGAGTTGAACTCGAGGTGGGGGGCGGACGAACGTGCCACGGCCCTGCTCAGTGACCACCAGCCCCTCGCTCTTCAGGAGCGCGATCGCACGGCGCACCGTCGGACGGCTCGTGCGGTACTCCGCCGCCAGCTCCCACTCTGAGGGAACTCGGTCTGACGTCTTCAGCCGGCCACCTAAGATCGCGTCTCGGAGGGCGCCGGCTACCTCTTCATACGGATGAGTCGCAACCCGATTTTCACTCGGCACTTGGAATAGCAAATATCCC
>JBAPVZ010000307.1:0-4207 GCA_049283435.1 Candidatus Dormiibacterota bacterium | reverse complement strand
GGCTCGACGGTCGCTTCCGCTGGGGCTCGGGTCGTCATCCGGGGGACCCTGCCGTAGCCTGCCGCCAGGGGCATCGGCGCCGGCCTCCCGGGCGGTGGAGGGGACGTCGGCTGCTACCTTGGGGGCGTGCTCGACCTCCTGCTCCGCAACGCGCGCGTGGTGGGCGAGAGCACTCTGCGCGACCTCGGCATCGCGGACGGCAGGCTCGTCGCGCCCGAGGCCGAGGCGCGACGGACGATCGAGCTGGAGGGCGACCTCGTCACGCCGCCGCTCGTCGAACCGCACATCCATCTCGACGCGGCCCTCACCGCGGGCCAGCCCCGGCACAACGAGTCAGGCTCGCTGTTCGAGGGCATCGCGATCTGGGGCGAGCGCGTCAAGGACCTGAGCGTCGAGGAGACGAAGGAGCGGGTGCGCCGCGTCCTCCGCTGGCAGCTCGCGAACGGCGTCCAGCACGTGCGCAGCCACGTCGACGTCTGCCACCCCGACCTGCGGGCGCTGCGCGCGCTCGTCGAGGTCCGGGAGGAGGCGGCGGGTCAGATGGACCTGCAGCTGGTCGCGTTCCCGCAGCAGGGGATCCTTTCGTTCGACGGCGGTGCGGAGCTGATGCGGCGCGCGGTGCGCCTCGGCGCCGATGTCGTCGGCGCGATCCCGCACTTCGAGCTGACGCGGGAGATGGGCGTGGAATCGGTCCGTTTCGCGTTCGAGCTCGCGGCGGAGCATGGTCTGCGCGTCGACGTGCACTGCGACGAGACCGACGACGAGCAGTCGCGCTTCACCGAGGTGATGGCGGCGGAGACGATCCGGCTCGGTCTGCAGGGCCGGGTGACGGCGAGCCACACGACCGCGATGCACTCCTACAACAATGCCTACGCGGGCCGGCTGATCACCAATGTCGCCCGTGCCGGCATGCACGTGGTCACCAACCCGCTCGACAATGCGGTGCTGCAGGGCCGCTTCGACAGCTACCCGATCCGGCGCGGCCACACCCGCATCAAGGAGCTGCAGCAGGCCGGCGTCACGGTCGCGATCGGCCACGACTCGGTGATGGACCCCTGGTACCCGCTCGGGATCGGCGACCCGCTGCAGGCGGCCTTCGTGCTCGCCCACCTCGGACAGATGACCGGCCGGGGCGAGATCGCGCGCCTCTTCGAGATGATCACGACCGACCCTGCCCGGGTCCTCGGCGTCGAGGGGTACGGGCTGCGCGAGGGCGGCCCGGCGAGTCTCGTCGCCTTCGCCGCGCCGACCGAGCATGACACCCTGCGCCTGCAGCCGCGCCGCCGCCTCGTCCTGCGGCGGGGCGAGGTCGTCGCCGAGACGCAGCCGGCACGGACGACCGTCCGCTGGGACGGCCGGGAGGAGGAGGTGAGCTACCTGCCATGACGAAGCAGATCGCGGTGATCGCCGGCGACGGGGTCGGCCAGGAGGTGATTCCAGCAGGGCTGCAGGTGCTCTCGGCGCTGCGCGGCGACCTGGACTTCCGGGAGTTCGACTGGGGTTCGGCCCGCTTTGAGCGGACCGGCAAGATGATGCCCGACGACGCGCTCGACCAGCTGGCGGGGCACGAGGCGATCTACCTCGGTGCGGTCGGCTGGCCGACGGTGCCCGACCACGTGTCGCTGTGGGGCTGCCTGATGCCGATCCGGAAGTCGTTCGAGCAGTACGTGAACCTGCGCCCGGTACGCCTGCTGCCCGGGCTCCGGGGTCCGCTCGCCGGCCGCCGCCCCGACGAGATCGACATGCTCTTCATCCGGGAGAACACCGAGGGCGAGTACGCCGGTGCCGGGGGCTTCGTGCACGCCGACCATCCCTACGGGCTGTCGGTCGAGGTGCCCGTCTTCACCAAGCTCGGCGTCGAGCGCTGCGCCCGGTACGCGTTCGAGCGGGCGCAGGAGCGGTCGAAGCGGCTGATCAGCGTGACGAAGTCCAACGCCTCCCGCTACAACTACGTGCTCTGGGACCAGTGCGTCGACGCCGTCGGCAGGGACTTTCCGGACGTCGACGTGCAGCGGGTGCTCGTCGACGCGATGGCGGCACGCATGGTGCTGCGCCCGGACACGATCGACGTCGTCGTCGCCTCGAACCTGTTCGGCGACATCCTGACCGACCTCGGCGGGGCGCTCCAGGGCTCGCTCGGCCTCTGCGCGTCGGCGAACCTGAACCCGGAGCGGCGCTGGCCCTCCACGTTCGAGCCCGTGCACGGCTCGGCGCCCGACATCGCGGGGCAGGGCCGCGCCAACCCGATCGGCACGATCTGGGCGGGCGCGATGCTGCTGCGACATCTCGGTGACGAGGACAACGCGGCGCGGGTCGAGCGTGCGATCGAGGCCGTCTGCGAGGAGGGCAGCGTGCTCACCGGAGACCTGGGTGGAAGCGCCTCCACGGCCGAGGTGACGGACGCGATCCTGGCGGCGCTCCGATGACCGCGCCCTGGGGACAGGAGCTCGCCGGGCGGCTCGACGAACACTGGATCGACAGCGAGCTGCTCCGTGGCAACCCACTCGGTGACCCGGCCCGGCGACCGCTCTGGGTCTACCTGCCGCCCGCCTACGCGGAGTCGGCCGCGCGCTATCCCGCGATCTACGAGATCCAGGGCATGACCGGCCAGCTCGACATGTGGCGGAACCGTTCCGCGCTGCGCCCGACCTACCTGGAGGTGCTCGACGCGGAGGTCGCGGCCGGCACGATCCCCGCCTGCGTCGTCGTCTTCGTCGACTGCTGGACCAGCCTCGGCGGCAGCCAGTTTCTGGACTCCCCGGGCACCGGGCGCTACCACTCCTACCTCTGCGACGAGGTGGTCCCCTTCGTCGATGCTCGTTACCGCACCCTCGCCGGGGCCGCCCACCGCGGCATCGCCGGCAAGTCGAGCGGCGGGTACGGTGCGATGGTGACGCCGATGCTGCGCCCCGACCTCTGGGGCGGGCTCGCGACCCACGCCGGCGACGCGCTGTTCGAGCTCTGCTACCAGACCGACTTCGGGCCGGTGGTGCGCGCGCTTCGCGACGAGTACGACGGGTCGTTCGAGCGGTTCCTCGCCGATTTCCGCGCGCGTCCGGCGTTCACGAAGGCGAGCGACATGGTGCTGCTCAACACCTACACGATGGCCGCCTGCTACTCGGCCGATCCGGATGGCACCGTGCGATTCCCGTTCGACCTCGGGACCGGCCGGCTGGTGCCCGACGTCTGGGAGCGCTGGCTGCGACGGGACCCGGTGCGGATGGCGGCCGAGCCGCGCTATGCGGCAGCGCTGCGCGGCCTGCGTGCCGTCTATGTCGACGCCGGGCGGCGCGACGAGTACCTGCTCGACCTCGGGGCCGAGGCGTTCACGCAAGCCGTGCGAGCGCTCGGCGTCGAGGTGAGCTTCGAGCTGTTCGACGCCGGCCACGGCGGCATCGAGTACCGCTACCCGATCGGACTGCGCCACCTCGCCGAGCGGCTGGGCTGACCTCTCCGAGCGGCGGATGCACGGGCGTCAGGGGTGCGCGGTCGGCGTCCCCCCGACCAGGTCCCGCAGCCAATTCCAGCGAGACAGATAGGCCGCCCCGAACCGGCGCTCGGCACGCGCCAGCTTCGCCGAGTCGGGCGTGTACCGCCACCTCGCCCAGGGTGAGCCCGGCTTGGCGAGCCGGACCGCGCTGACGACCGCCACGACCCACACGAAGATGCCGACGATCGCCGCCACCGGCTTGCCCTTGAACGCGGCGATCGCACAGGGGATGAAGACGAGGACAAGTGCCACCCCGAGCGCGACGCCGATGGCCAGGGGAGTCTGCAGGTCGGCCCCGGTGACCCCGCCCGGCGTCACGCCGACGAGCAGGAGGCCGATGACGACGATCGCGATGAAGACGGCGTCGAGCGACCGCCGCCCCTGTTCCGACCAGTACACGTCGTCGAGGTAGAGCCAGAGGGCGAACTCGTCGAGTGTCAAGGCGATGCCGGCACCGAAGATGGCAGCGAGCACGTCACTGCCCGGCTGCGTGGGGCGGAACGCGAACTCGAGGCACCCGGCGACGAGCAGTGCGACGATGCCGAACACCTGGTGATGGACGTGGACTCCGCCGATCGACCAGTTCCCGACGGCCGTCGATCCGGCACGGATGCGTCGGGTGATGAACCGCGTGGCGAGGAACGTAACCAGGAGCGCGAGGAAGAGCCAGAGCAGCGGTCCGCGATCGAGGACAGCCTGCAAAAGGGAGGTCATGGG
>JBAPVZ010000306.1:0-2020 GCA_049283435.1 Candidatus Dormiibacterota bacterium | reverse complement strand
GGCGTCATCGGCGATTGTCGACCTCTTCCGGTTTGAGGCTCACGGCCCCTCCCTCGAGGTCGCGCACCGTCCCCGCCACGCGCGCCGGGTTGCCGCGCGCCAGGCCGTGATCGTGCACGTCGCGGGTGATCACGCTTCCGGCGCCGATCATCGCCCCCTCGCCGATGGTGACGCCGCAGAGGATGGTCGCCCCGGCGCCGATGCTGGCGCCGGCCTGCACGACCGTCTGGGTGACCGTCCACTGATCCCGCTGCAGGAGCCGTCCCCGCCGGTCCACCGCCCGAGGGTGGAAGTCATTGGTGAAGCACACGTGGGGACCGATGAAGACGCCGTCCTCCACGGTGATGCCGGTGGGCAGGAAGGCGAAGGGCTCGATCTTCACGTTGCGGCCGATGACAACGCCGCGCTGGATCTCGACGAAGGCGGCGATCTTGCACCCATCGCCGACCTCACAGCCGTACAGGTTGACCAGCTCGGGATGCGGTATCTGGACGTCCTTCCCCAGCCGCACGTCACCCGCGATCATCGCGAGCACCTCGCGGCGATGGAATCTCTGCGTGCCATCTTCCCTCCTTCGTTGCCCAGTGCCGGGAGCCTGGGCTCGTGGCGGCCCCTTCCCTCCGTCCAGCTTCGCAGCGCAGGTGCGGCGCGGCAATGGTGCGTTCGTACCTGCGCTCGGGGGTGGCGGGCGCACTCGAGGATGACATCGGCAAAGGATCGGAGGACATGTGCACTCACAGCTTCACCAGTCCCTTGCGCACCGCATAAAGGAGGGCCTTCGAGCGATCGTGAATACCGAGCTTTTCGTAGATGCGGCTGATGTGATTGCGCGCGGTCTTGTCGCTGATCCGCAGTTGATACGCGATCTGCTTGTTCGGCATCCCCGACGCGACCAGCTTCAGGATCTCCACCTCACGGGCGGTCAGACCGTCGTACATCTCCTCGGGGCTGGCCCGGTTGGTGAGGAGGTCGAGCATGCGGTCGGCGATCGCGCTCGCCATGACGCGCTCGCCCTGGGCGACGGCGAGGATGCTGGAGATCACCGACTCCGGCTCGGCGTCCTTCAGCAGGTAGCCCTGAGCCCCCGCCTGGAGCGCCCCGGTGAAGTAGCCATCGGCGGCGAAGTTGGTCAGCATCAGCACCTTCACCTCGGGATGCATGCGTTTGATCTGAGCGGTCGCCTGGATGCCGTCGAGGCGCGGCATCTCGACGTCCATGAGCACGACCGCCGGTCGCAGCTCGTCCGTGCGCTCCACCGCCTGCTGGCCGTCGGCGGCAACCCCCAACACGCGGATGCGAGGGTCCATGCCGAGCAGCGTCGTCATCCCATGGCGCACCAGCGGCCGATCGTCGGCGATGAGAACGCCGACCGGCGCGGCCCCCACCGTCAGCGCCGTGTCTGTCATCGGACTCCCTCCCGTAGGAACTGAAGCCGGATGGTGGTGCCGCCCTCGGCTACCGTCTCGATCGCCAGGCTGCCCCCGAGGAGGGCCGCCCGCTGACGCATGCCGAGCTGGCCGAGGCCTTCTCCGGGTTGCGCATCATCGCTGGTCCCGTCGTCGCACACGGCGACCGTCACCAGGTCGTCGTGCTCGGTCAGGGACACCTCGACTGAACCGGCGGAGCTGTGCTGCCAGACGTTGTGCAGCGCCTCCTCGACGATTCGCAGCACATGCTGCGCGACCCAGCCGTGGACCCGGATCGGGCGCGTGACGTGCTCGACGAGCGCCGCTCTGATGCCCGTGCGACGTTCGAATCGACGCAGCGCCGCCGACAGCAGGTCGGCGAGAACTCCGTCCACGGCACTCGTCTCGGTGAGCTCGACGAACTCGGTGAGCACGTGGTCAAGGTCGGACAGGACTTGGGCCGCAGACTCCTCGAACGGGGTCGTCTCGACGCCGGGGCCGGCCCCATGAGGCCCGCCCCGGCGCATCGTCTCGAGGTCGCGAAGGATCGTCCGCAGTCGCTCGACGATCGTCGCCTGGAGTACGCCGGTATGCACGGTCAGCGCCGCCTGGCG
>JBAPVZ010000305.1:0-3335 GCA_049283435.1 Candidatus Dormiibacterota bacterium | reverse complement strand
CGCTGCCATCGGGAATCGACGCCTCGGCGTACCGGCCGCCGAGACGGCGGCGGCGGGAGCTATCGGGGCCGCTGGTACCCTCGGCACCGCTCCGCGATGGTCGCGGCGCGTCGCCTCCCAGCGCTTCGACTCGGGCAGCCAGATGCGGAAGAGAACGACGAGCAGCGCCGGCACGGCACAGATTACGAACAGCGGGCGCCACCCTGAGCGGGCGGCCACCGTGGCCTCGAGCAGCGTCGCGAAGAGCGTTCCGATCGCGAAGCCGCTCTGCATGAATCCCATCGCCCGGGCGCGCGTCTTCGCCGCCCATTGTTCGGAGATGTAGGTGGCGCCGACCGGCTGCTCGCCGCCGACCCCGAACGTGACGAGGAAGCGCACGAGCGTCAAGAAGAATGCCGTCTGCGCCAACGCGACGAATCCGGTCGCAAGGGCGTACAGCAGGATGTTGCCCATCATCGCGCCGCGGCGGCCGAAATAGTCGGCCAGGATGGGGACGAAGAGGCTGCCCAGGAACGTTCCCTGCAGAGAGAGGAAGAAGACGATCCCCGCGGTCGGGATCGAGATGTGCAGGTCCTGCAGGATCACCGGTAGCGCGTACGCGTAAAGCGTGTAGTCCATACCCGCGAAGACCCAACCGAACCACACCAGGATCAGCGCATACCCGCGCGTCGCGCCGAGCAGTGTCATCGTGCTCGGCCCGGCCGCCGCGGCTCCCGTGGCGGGCGGGCCTGAATCGGGGTTGCGGTTGGCCAACTCTCTCCTCCGTTAACAGGTCACGTCAGGCCGGATGTCAGTGGATGACGCCGGTGTCGGCCGGTTGGGCATGGATTCGCACCATCTCGCCGAGCATCTGGACAAGACTCACCGAGACCTCGCCGGCGATCCCGTCGACCGCGAATCGACGAGTGCAGTGGATGGCCTCCAGACCACCGCTGTCGAGGCAGTGGGTGATGATGCGCTCCTCCTCAGCCGCGGTATGCGGCAGATCGGGACGACCGAGCAGCATGCTCAGGCAAGCCTCGATGCCGTACGCGCCCCAATTGGAGACGGCGGCGACCACCAGCACGTCGGTCGGCACCACCGTCGCCATGCCTGCGCCACAGGGGCATTGGCAGACGGCGCCCTGCGGCTGGACCTGGCGCACCGTCTCGGCAATCCGCCCGAAGCCGATCTCATTGCCGGCATCGCCGATCCCGACGCTGAAGATGCCGCGCCGGGCGGCGCTCGTGAAGAGTGAGGCGAGATCGATCAGCGGATCCCAATCGGCAAGGCCGGTGGAACCGTGGACAATGCCCGCTCGGTTCGGCCCCAGCCGCTCGATCGCCACGATCGCTGCCGGGTGCAGCCGCTCCAGCAGGTCATCCGCCCAGGTCTCCACCTCCTCCTGGACCGTCGGCGCGGTCAGGACGGCCCCGCCGATGTGTGCCCCTCGGGCAGTGTCGAGGTCGCGAATCGTAATCCCTGCCGCCTCGCAGGCGCCGACGATCGGGGCCGCATGCTGCGTCTCGCAGATCATCACAGGCACCGCGCCGAGCCCGAATTGGAGCGCATGGGCGAGCACCGCCGCGCCGACGGGGCCGTCATTCTCGCCGTTCGGGATCAGCGGTCCGGAACCGGCGCCGGTGACGACGAGCACGGTGTCGTGTCGTCCCACCGCCTCGGCGAGCCCCTTCGCCGCCCGATAGGTGAGTGGGAGACCGCCTCCCTCGGCGCGCGCGGCGTCGTACAGCGGCGTGATCTTGCCGGCCGGCATGCCTCGATTACGCATCTCGACCGTGACCAACCGGTCGACGTACTCTGCCATCACCGCGGTGTGGTCCCGGACCGGGGACTCGACCGTGCGGTTCGCCGTCTCGCTCATCCTTCCCTCCCTCAAGCGCAAGGCCAGTGGGGCGTCGAAGGCGGGCGGGCGGGCGCCACGCCCCTCACGCCAGCAACCCGTGCCGTGCGATCCCAGCTACCACGGCCCTCGCTTCCGACGCAGATTATGTCTAGACATAAAGGTAGCGATGCCCACACGTGCTGTCCAATACCTTCTCTGTTGGCAACTCAGACATTTACGGTATGGATCGCGTATGTGGATCAAGACGGTTTGCGATCCGTCCCTCGTGCCGCCCGCAGCCGGGCCGTCGCCTCGAGGTCGAGCGCCAGCGTCACGTCGTCGACGATGACGCCGTACGCCTGGCGGGCGTGGACGACCGTGACGATGCCGTCCGCGACCTCCGCCGCGACGAGCACGGGATCGCGATCGAGCGCGTCGCCGCTGCCGCCGCCGCCGGCGGTTACATGTCGGACCACGTCCCCCTCCCTGATCTGCATCGTCAACTTGGTCGGCAGCACGCGCTCTCCCCGGCCGGGGTTGAGTACGTTCATGGAGGGTGTGCCGCTGCCACCCCCACTCAGCCCGTAGGGCAGGAAGCGCCGGCGATCGGAGCGGATTTGCAAGGTCGCCTCGGGGGATAGCAGACGCAGATCACGGACAAGCGAGAGGCAGCCGCGGTAGTGTCCGGCGCCGGCCGTGTCGGGCACGAATCCGTACCGCTCGACGCGAAGCGGCTGGCGCAGCTCGATCTCCTCAGCGGGCACGTTGGCGACGTTGGTGCCCACGTGACTGGTGCCGTCAACGCCGTCTTGGTCGGGCCGCGCCCCCCAGCCACCGCAGTAGGCGTCCACGCAGACGAAGGGATGTCTCCCTTCGAGGAGACCGCCGATCGTGACCATGGTCGCTCCCCCCTCCCCGGCGGCCGGCACGCGATCGGGCACCGCCCCGGCCAGCGCGCCGAAGAGTACCTCGATCGTGCGATAGCCGGTGAGACCTCGAGCGGCGCGCGGCGCCGGCCGTGCCGGGTTCAGGATCGACCCCGCGGGCGCGGTCACGGTGATCGGACGGTAGAACCCCTCGTTGGCCGGGATGTCGGGGCTGGTCACGCACTTGAGCGCGACATACACGCTCGACTTGGTGAACGAGAGCGTGCCGTTCAGCGCCGCTTCGACCTGCGGCGAGGTGCCCTGGAAGTCGACCAGGATGTCACTCCCACGCACCTCCAGGCGCGCCTCGATCCTGATCGGCCCGGATCCGAACCCGTCGTCGTCGAGGTGGTCGACGAACGAGTAAATGCCGTCGCGCATCGTCTCGATTTCGACCCGCACTCGCCACTCGGTGTAGTCGAGGATCTCGTCCATGAGCCGCTGCAGACCATCCGGGCCGTGCCGCTCGGCGAGCCGCTGCAAGCCGCGCTCGCCGACCCGACAGGCCGCGATCTGCGCCTGGATGTCGCCGAGCACGATGTCGGGGATGCGGACGTTGCGGAGCCAGAGCGCGAGCAGCGCCTCGT
>JBAPVZ010000304.1:0-6624 GCA_049283435.1 Candidatus Dormiibacterota bacterium | reverse complement strand
GATTTGAGGGCCGATCGCCGGCAAACGGCCACTTCCGTCGGCGATTTGAGGGCCGATCGCCGGCAATCGGCCTCTTCCGTCGGCGATGTGAGGGCCGATCGCCGGCAATCGGCCTTTCGGGCGCCTGAGGCACCGCAGGCCTCTCGGGCGACTGAGGCACCGCAAGCCTCTCGGGCGCCCTGGGCCCCCTAGGAGACGGTGACATCCCGCAGAAAGATCGACGGTGACACCCCGGGGATCGCGTACCCCTTGACGCTCGAGGAGGCGACGGCGAGGGCGTTCAGGGACATTACGAACCCATTCGCCGCGTCCGTCGCGAGCTGGCGCTGCACCTTCGCGTAGATGCCGTTGCGCTCGCTCTCGGCCACGGTCGCGTCCGCCTGCGTGAGCCAGCTCGTGACCTGCGGATTGTCGTAGTGCCAGTAGTACTTCGGGTTGCCGTAGTTGAAGATGTCCCGCTCCTCGACGTGGTCGATGATCGTCAGGTCGAAGTCCTGCGGGCCGCCGAACACCTGCGCGAGCCACTGCGCGAACTGCACGTCCTGCACCTGCGCCGTGACGCCGACATCCTTCAAGGCGCTGATCAGGATCTGGGCGCCGCGCGACGCGTAGGTGTGGTCGGTGAGCACCGCGAGCCGCACCGACAGGTTCGGCTGCCCCGCCGCCGACAGCAGCTGCTTCGCCTTCTGCGGGTCGTGCGGATTCATGCTCGTCAGGTCGATGTAGTACGGCTCGCCCTTGTTCGGCGCCGCGTGGCTGCCGATCGGGACCCCGTAGCCGGAGTACACCCCCTTCACCCACGCTGCCCGATCGATGACGGCCGAGATCGCCTGACGCACCCGCACGTCCTTCAACACCGGGCTCGTGTTGTTCATCGTCACGATCAGCTTTCCGTAGGGGGCACCCTTCAGGACCTTGAACTGCGACTCCGAGCTGAAGGACGTCAGCTGCTCGGGACCGTTCACCTGCGAGATGACGTCGATGTCGCCCGCCGTCAGCGCGTTGTTCATCGCGTTGGGGTCGGTGATGAACTTGAAGTCGACCTGCCGGAGCTTCGCTTTCGGCCCCCAGTAGGCGTCGTTGCGCACGAGCGTCAGATCACTGCCGCGGTTCCAGGCGCCGAACTTGTAGGGGCCGGTGCCGACCGGCCGGGACGCGATCGAGCCGATCGCCGCCTGTGACACGATCGACGCCGCCGCCGCGGTCATGTGGAAGAGGAAGTTGAAGCTGTACTGCTTCAGCGTCACCTTGACCGTGGTCGGATCGACGACGTCGATCGACTGCACCGGTGCCCAGTACTCGGGGTATGGGTTCGGCGGCGTCGCCGAGGGGTCCATCGCCCGCTGCCACGAGTACTTCACGTCCTGGGCGGTGAACGCGGAGCCGTCATGCCACTTCGCGTTCGGCCGGAGGCGGAACGTGTACTGGGTGCCGTCCGAGCTCACGTCCCAGCTGCTTGCGAGCTGGGGCACGACATTCCCGTCGGCGTCGATGCGGACCAGGCCCTCGAACACGTTGTCACGCAGCAAGGCACCGATCGACGCGTTCGCGTCACCCACGATGTCGGTCGACGTCGGCTCCTGCTGGATGCCGAGTGAGATCTTCTGCTTCGACGTGCTGCCGCCGGAGCCGCTCCCGCCGGCACCACCGCAGGCGGCGAGCAGCGCGCCCGCCGCGGGCAGGCCGACGCCGAGCGCCCCGAGACGCCGGAGCAGCTGCCGGCGGGTCAGCCGGCCCTCCTTGAGGCTCCATGCCAGGTAGGCGGGGTCGTTCCGGTCGGGCATCCTGAGCCACTCCTCTCTCCGCCGCGGCTGGGTCCGCGATCGGTTGGACGAATCCTACCGCCGCACCGGCGGCTCCCGAGGTCGCTACAGCGGCGGGGTGAAGCGGCCGTCCTGCGCGAGCCAGCCGCCGTCGACCGCGAGCTCGCAGCCGGTGACGTAGCTCGCCGCGTCGGAGCAGAGGAAGATGACCGCACCGACCAGCTCCGAGGGCTGCGCCCACCGTCCGAGGGCGCCCTTCGTCGCGTACGCGGCATACCAGGCGGGGTCGGCGTTGATCTGCCGGGTGAGCGGCGTCTCGACGACACCCGGCTGGACGACGTTGACCCGCACCCCGCGCAGCCCGACCTCGGCCGCAAGCGTCTTTGCGAGCATCACGGTGCCTGCCTTGGTCGCCGCGTAGACGCCCTGGCCGGGCTCGATCACCTGCGAGCGGATGCTGGAGAAGAGGACGATGCTGCCGCGCCGGCGCTCGGCCATGACGCGGCCGAACTCGCGCAGCAGGCGGAAGACGCCCCGCAGGTTGAGGTCGACGACCCGCTGGAAGGCGTCGTCGTCGATCTCGAAGATCGGCTTGCGAACGTTGATCGACGGCGTCACGACGAGCCCGTCGGGCGGGCCGACGGTGGCGAGCGCGGCGGCGACGCTGCTCGCCGACGTGATGTCCAGCTCGAGGGCGGTCGCGTCGCCACCGTCGGCTCGGATCGCGCTCGCGGTCGCCTCGGCGCCGGCCACGTCGAGGTCGGCACAGGTGACGGCCGCCCCGTGCGCCGCCAGTCCATGTGCGCTCGCCTGTCCGATCCCGCTCGCCGCACCGACGACGAGAACGGAGCGCCCACCGAGCCGGAAGAGCCCGTCGTACTCATGCATGCCGGCAAGCGTACTCAGCGGGGCCGCAGCTCCGACTCGACCGCCGTCAGGCCCTCGTCGAGCAGCGTCAGCAGTTCGCCGATCTGCGCCTCCTCGATCACGAGCGGAGGCGCGATCAGGGCCTGGTCGCCAGCCGGACCCTCGCTGCCGTCGAGGTGGCCGGCCCCCGGGTAGACGAGCAGGCCGCGGCGTCGCGCTTCCTCGCCGAGGCGAGCCGACGCCCCGCGCCCCGGCGCATAGGGCGCCTTCGTCTCCCGATCCTGCACCAGTTCGATCCCCTGCAGCAAGCCGAGTCCACGCACGTCACCGACGATCGGATGCCCCTTCGCCAGCTCATGGAGGCCGGTTGCGAGCCGCTCCCCCCTCGCCGCCGCGCGCTCGGCGAGACGTTCACGCTCGACGATGTCCAGGACGGCAACGCCGGCCGCGCAGGCGATCGGGTGCCCCGCATATGTGAACCCGTGGATGAACGGCGCCTCCAGCTCGTAGAAGAGGTCGTGCACGCGGGAGGCGACGACGACCGCGGCGAGCGGCGCGTATCCGCTGGCGAGGCCCTTGCCGGCGACGAGCAGGTCGGGTGGAGCGTCCCAATGCTCGATCCCGAACATCCGCCCGGTGCGGCCGACGCCGGTCATCACCTCGTCCGCGATGAACAGGACGTCGTAGCGGTCGCAGATCTCCCGGACGCGCTCGAAGTAGCCGGGCGGCGCGACGAGTGCCCCGCCGGCGGCGCCGACGACCGGCTCGGCGATGAACGCGGCGACCGTCTCCGGACCGGCGGCGACGATCGCCTCCTCCAGCGCACTGCCCGTGCAGGCCGGACACTGCGGATCGCCGCCGCCGCACCGGCAGCGATACGGATACGGGCCTTCGATGTGTGGGAAGTCGGCAAGCAACGGCTGATACGGTGCGCGCCGGACGGCGTGCCCCGACATCGACAGCGCTCCGATCGTGTTGCCGTGGTAGCTGATCCGGCGCGCGATCACGCGCCATTTGCCGGGGTTGCCGCGCAGCACGTGATAGGCGCGCGCGAGCTTCAGCGCCGTCTCCGTCGCCTCCGAACCGCCGGAGACGGGGTAGACGTGTGAGAGCTCGCCCGGCGCAAGCCTCGCGAGTCGCCCGGCGAACGCCTCCTGCACGTCCGAGGTGAAGTGGTCGTTGTGCACATAGGCAACCCGCCGGCCCTGCCGCTCCATGGCGGCGATCACGTCCTGCCGCCCGTGCCCGACGTTGACGACGACCGCGCCCGAGCAACCGTCGAGGTAGCGCCGCCCGGCGTCGTCCCAGAGGTAGATGCCCTCGCCGCGCTCGATCGCGGGGAGCGCGTGGGCGGGGTCGCGGCGGAAGACGTGCGTCGTAGGCGGAGAGGCTCGCATGGGCCGATCCTAACGGCGGACCGGGTCGGGGTCTGCCCCTCTTTACTCCGCGAGCGCGTCGGCCGGCGTGGCCGCCGTCTGGCGCTCGCGCCATGTGAGATAGGCGACGCAGCCGACGATGATGACCGCGGCGCAGAGGCTCACCAGGCCGTCGCCGAGATCGATGCCTCCTTGCGCGCGCGGCCGCCCCAGCAGGTCCGCGAAGGAGGCGCCGATCGGCCTGGTGGCGATGTACGCAAACCAGAACATCGCGACGTCGTTCAGCTTCAACACCAGGAATCCGATGACCGGCAGCGCCATCACGGCGAGGAAGAGGATGCCGCCGCCGAGAAAGCCGAGGCCGAAGGTGTACGCGGTCAGGTCGCCGAGCGCCGTGCCGAGGGCGAACGTCGCGAGCACGGTCGCCCAGTAAAAGGCCTCACGACGCCAGGTGAAGATGCTGTGGATGCTGAGCGTCCGTTCGGTCGCATACCAAGCCACGAGGATAACGGCGAGGACGACCAGGTAGAACGACGCCGAGTAGAGGTAGGGGATGCCGAGCTCGTAATGGAGACCGTCGGCAGCCATGGTGCCGAAGACGGCCACCATCGCGACCGCGAACCAGTAGATCCACGTGATGTAGCGGCGGACCGCGAACTGGAGGGCCAGGGCGATGATGAAGACGATGCCGCCGATCGCGCCGGCGATGAACACCGGCATCGCGTGGGCCAGGTAGTCGGAGGTGGCCTCCCCCATCCCGGTGGTCAGGACCTTCGTGATCCAGAACCCGAGCGTGATCGTCGCGGGCACTTTGAGCAGACCGGTCCGGGCAGCGGCGGGGCGTCGCAGAGCGGGGCGCATATCTCTTCTGAGGACGTTACCTGAGCGGCGGGCCCGCATCTTCGATCGAGTTCCCGTGCGGCAGCGACGTTCCGGATCCCGCTCGACGGTTCGCGTACGGTCGAACAGAACCCTGTTCGCACGTGCCCTCTGGTGAGAGGGGACGGGTGTGGAGCGAGCGATGAGGAGGTCGGCATGACGGCAGGAGCGGTGGAGATCACCAAGCAGCGGATCCGCGACGAGGTGGAGCAGCTGCACCCGCACCTGCGGACGATCTCGCACTCCCTGCACGACGATCCGGAGCTCGGGAATCGCGAGTTCCACGCGGCGCAGCGGCTGACCGAGGAGCTCGCGGAGAACGGCTTCCAGGTTGAGCGCGGCATCGCCGGACTGGAGACGGCGTTCGTCGCCACCTACGGGTCGGGCAAGCCGGTCGTCGCGATCATCGCCGAGTACGACGCGCTGCCGAAGCTCGGGCACGCCTGCGGGCACAACCTGATCGCGACCTGGGCGGTCGGGGCGGGCATCGCGCTGCGCAACGCGCTGCCCGAGGTGCAGGGGACGATCAAGGTGATCGGCACGCCCGCCGAGGAGTCGGCCGGGGGCAAGGTGACGATGACCGAGCACGGAATCTTCGATGGCGTCGACGCCGCGATGATGATCCACGGCAGCGACCGCACGATCCTCAACCGGGGCTCGCTCGCGGTGACGCCCTACACGGTCGAGTACTTCGGCAAGTCCTCCCACGCCTCGTCTCGCCCGGAGGCGGGCATCAGCGCACTCGACGCGCTCCTCCAGGTGTACTTCGGGGTCAACCAGCTGCGCCAGATGCTGCGGCCGATGACCCGCATCCACGGCGTCATCACCGACGGCGGCGACGCGCCGAACGTCATCCCGGATCACGCCGAGGCGGCGTTCCTCGTGCGCGCCCGGGATGAGGACTACCTGGACGAGGTGCGGCAGCGGTTTCGCGGCATCGCGGAGGGCGCGGCGCTCGCCACCGGCGCCCGCCTCCAGCTCACGGAGGGAATCTCCTACCGAACGCGCGTCTGCAATGACGCGCTGGTCTCCAGCTTCGGAGAGAACGTGGAGACCCTCGGCCTCGAGCACGAGACGCTGCCGGTCGGGGCCGGGGTCGGTTCGAGCGACATCGGCAACGTGAGCCACGTCGTACCGACGATCCATCCCTATCTGAAGATCGCGGACCGCGGGACGAGCGCGCACACGCCGGCCTTCGCGCAAGCGGCCGCCAGCCCGTTCGCCGACGAGCAGATCGCGACCGGCTGCACGCTGCTCGCCTGGACGGCGGCCGACGTGCTGCTCCGCCCCGAACTGCGAGAGGAGCTGCGCCGCACGTTCAAGGCGCAGTTGGGCCACGATCCCGCCTGAGGCCGCCGGCGGCTGACGCGGTCTGGCAGGCAGGTTTGGCGAGCGACCCTCCCGGTCCCATGCCACCGAGCGGCAGAGGTGCCACACTCGGTGGCGAACGGCACCGTCGGACCGACCAAGGGGGGCGCAACCAATGCAGAACCGATCACGGAAGGCGCGGCGGGAGGTCCCGAGGTCCTTCGAATTCCACTGGGGCGGGGGACAGATCGTCGAGGAGGCCGCGTACGAAGGCACCCACACCGAGCCGGCGATTCAGCTCCTCGAATACGAGGGCGGCGACGGCGCCTGCGGAATCCGCTTCTGCTACTACAACCACGAGGGCCGGTTCCAGCGCAGCCCGATGATGATCGACGGCGAGGATTCGCTCGAGGGGCTGCGGGCCGCGCTGC
>JBAPVZ010000303.1:0-7026 GCA_049283435.1 Candidatus Dormiibacterota bacterium | reverse complement strand
CTTCACCGGCGAGCGGGTCTTCCTCTCGCCGCTGGTTCGACCGGTCGAGCGCATCTTCTACTGGCTGTCCGGCATCCAGGAGGACCAGGAGCAGAGCTGGAAGCGATATCTGGTCACGATGCTGCTCGTCCAGCTGGCGAGCCTCCTCTTCACCTATCTGATCCTTCGCCTGCAGGGCTACCTGCCGCTGAACCCCGAGCACTTCCCCGGCGTCCCCGCCGACCTGGCGATGAACACGGCGATCAGCTTCACGACGAACACGAACTGGCAGAACTACTCGGGCGAGGCGACGCTCTCCTACCTGTCGCAGATGCTCGGGCTCGTCATCCACAACTTCCTGTCGGCCGCGACCGGCATCGCGCTCGCGGTCGCGCTCGTGCGCGCGATCTCCAAGCGCCGCCTGCGGACGGTCGGCAACTTCTACGTCGACGCGACCCGAGCGATCCTCTACCTGCTGCTGCCCGCCTCGCTCATCTTCGCGTTCGTGCTCGTCTCCCAGGGTGTCGTGCAGAACCTGAACCCGTACACGATCGTCCACACCCTGCAGGGCGGGCACCAGCTGATCGCCCAGGGTCCGTTCGCGTCCCAGGAGGCGATCAAGGACCTCGGCAACAACGGGGGCGGCCCGTTCAACGCGAACTCGGCCCACCCCTACGAGAGCCCGAACGGCCTGACCAATCAGATCGAGATCTTCCTGGAGCTGGTGACGCCGTTCGGCCTGGCGGTCATGTTCGGCCGCATGGTCGGCAACGTGAAGCAGGGCATCGCGATCGGCGCCGCCATGCTGATCGTGCTCGTCGCCGGCATGGGCGTCGCGATGGCGGCCGAGCAGTCGGGCAACCCGGCGCTGACCGCGGTCGGTGCCAACCAGGCCAGCTCGTCGACGCAGGCGGGCGGGAACATGGAGGGCAAGGAGGTCCGGTTCGGACCGATTCTCTCCGGCGCGTTCGCCGCCGCCACGACCGGCACCAGCACGGGCTCCGTCGATTCCAGCCATGACAGCTTCACGCCGATCGGGGGGATGGTGCCGCTCGTGCTCATCCAGCTCGGCGAGGTCACTCCGGGCGGGGTCGGCGCCGGCCTCTACGGGATGCTCGTGTTCGCGGTCCTCGCGGTCTTCATCGCCGGTCTCATGGTCGGCAGGACACCCGAATACCTGGGCAAGAAGATCGAATCCCGAGAGGTGCGGCTGGCGACGCTCGTGATCCTGGTCGGCGTCTTCAACATCCTCTGCTTCACGGCCGTCTCCGTCCTCGCCGCGGCCGGAAGAGCCGGGCCGCTGAACCCGGGCGCGCACGGCTTCACCGAGATCCTCTACGCGTTCAGCTCGACGAACGGCAACAACGGCAGCGCGTTCGCCGGCCTCAGCGGCGACACCCTCTACTACAACGCGACGCTCGGCGTCGCGATGTGGGTCGGCCGCTTCGTCTTCGTGATCCCGGTCCTGGCGCTGGCCGGGTCGCTCGCCGGCAAGAAGGTCGTGCCGGCCGGGCGCGGCACGCTCGCGACCGACACCCCGCTGTTCACGGCGCTCGTGATCGGCGTGATCGTCATCGTCGGCGCGCTCACGTTCTTCCCCGCCCTCGCGCTGGGCCCGATTCTGGAGCAGCTCCAGCTGGCCGCCGGCCGCCTGGCGCACTGAGACAAGCGAAAACCATGCAGGAACCAACGACCACCTCACGCAAGAAGTCGCGGAGCAGCATCGCCGATCCGGCGCTCCTGCTGCCGGCGATCGGGCAGAGCTTCGTCAAGCTCGATCCCCGCCGGCAGGTCCGCAACCCCGTCATGTTCGTCGTCGAGGTCGGCTCGGTGCTGACCACGATCATCTTCGCGGCCGGCCTCTTCCAGCACGGCACCAACGAGCTGTTCGTCGGCCAGATCGCGCTCTGGCTCTGGTTCACCGTCCTCTTCGCGAACTTCGCGGAGGCGGTCGCCGAGGGCCGCGGCAAGGCGCAGGCGGCGACGCTCCGGCGCACGCGCTCGGAGACGACGGCGCGCCGCCTCGCCGGCGGTCGCGAGGAGCACGTGCCGGCGACCGAGCTACGCCGGGGTGACCGCGTCGTCTGCGAGGGGAACGACGTGATCCCGGGGGACGGGACCGTCGTCGAAGGCATCGCGTCGGTCGACGAGTCGGCGATCACGGGGGAGTCGGCTCCGGTCATCCGCGAGGCGGGCGGCGACCGCAGCTCGGTCACCGGCGGCACGCGCGTCCTCTCCGACCGCATCGTGATCGAGATCACCGCGAACCCGGGCGAGACGTTCCTGGACCGCATGATCGGCCTCGTCGAGAGCGCGTCCCGCCGCAAGACGCCGAACGAGATCGCGCTCAACATCCTGCTCGCCGGCCTGACGATCGTGTTCGTCGTCGCCGTCGTCACGCTGCAGCCGTTCGCGATCTACGCCGGCACGTCGGTGCCGATCGCGGTGCTCGTCGCGCTGCTCGTCTGCCTGATTCCGACGACGATCGGGGCGCTGCTTTCGGCGATCGGCATCGCCGGCATCGATCGCCTGCTGCAGCGCAACGTCGTCGCCCTGTCCGGGCGCGCCGTCGAGGCGGCCGGCGACGTCGACACCCTGCTGCTCGACAAGACGGGCACGATCACGTTCGGCAACCGGCAGGCGGCCGAGTTCGTGCCCGGTCCCGGCATCGCGATGGATCGCCTGGTCAACGCGTCCGCGCTCGCGAGCCTCGCCGACGAGACGCCGGAGGGTCGCTCGATCGTGACGCTCGCGAAGCGCTTCGGGTCGGTCGACGGCCACTCCCACGACGGCATGGAGTTCGTGCCCTTTTCCGCGACGACCCGGATGAGCGGCGTCGACTGGAACGGGCGCTCGATCCGCAAGGGCGCGGCCGACAGCGTCGCCGAGTGGGTCGGCGGCGGGCTGCCGGCGGCGGTGCAGGAGCGCGTGGACGGGATCGCGCGGTCCGGCGGGACGCCGCTCGTCGTCGCCGAATCGGGGCACCTCCTCGGCACGATCCACCTGAAGGACATCGTCAAGCCGGGCATGAGCGAGCGCTTCGCCCAGCTGCGGCAGATGGGCATGCGCACGGTGATGATCACCGGCGACAACCCGCTCACCGCGAGCGCGATCGCGAAGGAGGCCGGCGTCGACGACTTCCTCGCGCAGGCGACGCCGGAGGACAAGCTGAAGCTGATCCGCGAGGAGCAGACCGAGGGGCGGATGGTCGCGATGACCGGCGACGGGACGAACGACGCACCGGCGCTCGCTCAGGCCGACGTCGCCGTCGCGATGAATTCGGGCACGCAGGCGGCGAAGGAGGCCGGCAACCTGATCGACCTCGACAGCGACCCGACGAAGCTGATCGAGATCGTCGAGGCCGGCAAGCAGATGCTGATCACGCGCGGCGCGCTGACCACGTTCAGCATCGCCAACGACGTCGCCAAGTACTTCGCGATCATCCCGGCGATCTTTCTGGGGGCGCTCCCCGCGCTCGGCGCGCTGAACATCATGCATCTCGCCAGCCCGGACAGCGCGATCCTGTCCGCGGTCATCTTCAACGCGCTGATCATCATCGCGCTGGTTCCGCTCGCCCTCCGCGGCGTCCGCTATCGACCGCTCGGCGCGGGCCCGCTGCTGCGCCGCAATCTGCTTATCTACGGTCTCGGCGGCATCGTCCTGCCGTTCATCGGCATCAAGGTGATCGACGTCGTCATCACCTTCCTCCACCTCGCGTGACCCATCCCGTGAAATTCCGCAAGTGCGGTTTCGCTCGGGCCTTGGTTTAGGAGCCCAGCAAGCATGCTGAAAGCACTGCCCCGCGAGGTCATGGTCGCGATCCGGCTGACGCTCGTCGTCGCCGCCGTGACCGGCCTCCTCTACCCGTTCTTCGTCACCGGCGTCTCGCAGCTCGTCTTCCCGTATCAGTCGAACGGCAGCCTCGTCAAGCAGAACGGCCAGGTCGTCGGCTCGACGCTGATCGGCCAGTCGTTCACGAGCACGCGCTACTTCAACGGGCGCGTCTCGGCGACGACCCCGACCCCGTACGACGCTTCGGCGTCGGGCGGGAGCAATCTCGCGCCGTCCAACGCGGCCTTGCAGCAGCGGGTCAAGCAGGACGTGGCGAGGATCCGCAAGCAGGACGGCCTCGGCCCGAACGCGCCGATTCCGGTCGACCTGGTGACGAGCAGCTTCAGCGGGCTGGACCCCGACGTCTCGGAGGCCGCCGCCCTGATCCAGGTGAACCGGATCGCGCAGGCGCGCGGGCTGCAGCCGTCGAAGGTGCGCGCCCTCGTCGAGCAGAACGTCCAGGGTCGCGTGCTCGGGCTGTTCGGCGATCCCTACGTGAACGTGCTCCAGCTGAACCAGGCGCTCGACGCCGGCCAGGCCCGGTAGGCCCGGCGAACGAGACGGTAGGATCCGAACCAGGATCGATCCCGGGTGAGGTGAGATGCGCGGATGACGGCGTCCGAAGCGGCTGAGCCGGCGGAGCCCCACGCGTTGCCAGCGCGGGGCCGGTGCAAGATCTACCTCGGTGGGGCGCCCGGCTCGGGCAAGACGTTCGCGATGCTCCAGGAGGGCAACCGCCTTCTCGAGCAGGGAGTCGACGTCGTCGCGGCGTTCGTCGAGACCTACGACCGCCCGCGCACGATCCAGGCGATCGGCCGCCTCCCCCTGATCCCCCGGCGGCGCCTCCCCTACCGGGGGACCGTGCAGGAGGAGATGGACCTGGAGGCGGTGCTGCGCCGCCGGCCGCAGGTGGCACTCGTCGACGAGCTCGCGCACACGAACGTCCCCGGGGTGCCACCCGGAGTGAGCAACGAGAAGCGCTGGCAGGACGTGGCGGCGCTCCAGGAAGCCGGGATCGACGTCATCGCGACCGTCAACATCCAGCACGTCGAGCGCGTGAAGGACCTGGTGGAGCGGATCACCGGCGTCGTCGTACGGGAGACGATCCCCGACCGCGTGCTCGACGAGGCCGATGAGCTCCAGTTCATCGACATCACGCCGGAAGCGCTGCGCAAGCGCATGCGGCACGGCAACGTCTACCCGCCCGAGCGCGTCGAGCCGGCGCTCGCGAGCTTTTTCCGCGCCACTAACCTGACCGCGCTGCGCGAGATCGGGCTCCGGCTCGTCGCCGACTCGATGGCGACACGCAGCGGTGTCGTGCAGCCCGGCGAGGACGTGCTCGTGGTGCTGCTCGACGAGGACGAGAACGAGCGGCTCCTGCGCCGGGGCGCTCGGCTGGCGCGGCACCTGCGGGGTCTGTGCATGGTTGTCGCGGTCGCGCCGCCGGACGGGGACGGCGCCTGGGTGCAGCGGGCGACGGCGGTCGGGCGCCAGCTCGGCAGCTCCTTCTCGGTGCTGCGCGCGAGCGACCCGGCGACGGCCGCGATCGAAGCCGTGCGCGCGTCGGGCGCTCGCCACGTGCTCCTCGACGCGAGCGGTCGGGAGGGAGGCGGGCTGCTCGGGGGCCGCAGCGTCGCCTGGCGACTGATGGACGCGGTGCCGGAGGTCGACCTCGTGCTCGCCGGGCGCCCACCTGCCAGCGTGCAGCCGGCGAAGGAGGACGACGACCGCCCGCCGGCGGAGGAGCTCGTGCGCCGCTTCGAGCTACGCCGGCGGCGGAGCGCGTCGTTTCGCATCCACCTCGCCTACGCGACCGGCTGCGGAGCGACGCTGCACATGCTGGACGAGGCCCGCCGGCGGCAGAGTCGCGGGACCGACGTCGTCGTCGCCGCCGTCCGCTCGCTGCGACGCTGCGACGACGCGGTGGACGGGCTCGAGCTGCTCGGTGGCCCGAACGGACCGGCCGCGCACGACCGCCTGGACGTCGACGCGCTGCTCGCACGCAACCCCGAGGTCTGCTGCATCGACGATCTCGCCGGGCTCGACACCGAGGGACGGCCGCGAGTCGAATCGGTGCGCCGGTTGCGCCGGGCCGGCATGACCGTGCTCGCGACCCTCCACCTCCTCGACGTCCGGAGCCAGCGCCAGGCCTACGCCGAGGTATCGCCGCGCTCGGGTCCGATCATCGACGACGAGATCCTCGCCCGGGCCGACGAGATCGAGCTCGTCGACGTGCCGCCGCAGGAGCTGGTCACCAGGCTGCGGCGCGGGGAGCTGCTGCCGCCGGCCGAGATCGCGAGGGCGCTGCAGCGCGAGTTCCGCCTCGACGTGCTGGACTCGCTACGGGAAAGCGCGCTGCGCCTGCTCGCCGACCACACCGACGCGCGCCTGATGCGGGACATGCGCCGCCAGCGGGTGCGCACGCCGTGGGAGGCCCGGACGCGCATCGTGCTCTGCGTGCAGCCGGAGCCGCACCTCGAGCCGAGGATCCGCGCCGTCGCGGCGATGGCCTCGGTGCGGGACGCCAGGCTGACCGTGCTCAGCGTGCGCCCGGTCCGGCTGCGTGAGGAGGCCAAGCGCCTGCTCGGCGACTACGCGGCGTTGACGCACCGGCTGGGCGGCGAGTTCGTGACGCGGCACGGCAGCGACCCCCCCGATGCGATCGTCGCCTACGTGCGCGCGACGCCGACGACCGAGGTCGTCGTCGGCCGGCCGAGCCGCCGCCGCCTGCCCTGGCACGACGTCGTGCTCCAGCTGATGCGCCGGCTGCCGGGGGTCGACCTGCACATCCGGCGGCGAGAGGTGGGCTGAGCCGCGAGGTCGGTTACGCGCCGCCTGACGCGGACGGGCGTGCCAGCGCCACCACCCGCTCGATGACGTCGGGCGCCAGCGGGCCGCGAGCCTCCCAGCGGAGCGCGGCCTCGAGGTGCTCGTAGCTGGAGAGGCCGACCAGGACCATCGCCAAGCCGGGCACGCCGAGCGAGAACCGAAGCGCGAGCTCCAGCCCGCCCTCCAGGCCCAGCTCGAGCGCGAGACGGCTCAGCCGATCCGCGTGCCGGACGTCCTCGGGATAGGGGGTGCCCGCCAGCGGGCTCCCGACGGTGCCCGCGATCGGGTGCCGGGCCTCGACGGCGCTCAGCGCACCGGCCGCGTAGACACGGATATTGATCACGCCGACCTCACGATCGGTGGCGTGGCGGACCAGGCCGTCGAAGT
>JBAPVZ010000302.1:0-2249 GCA_049283435.1 Candidatus Dormiibacterota bacterium | reverse complement strand
GCGTCGGGCCTGCTCGGCGACCGGCGCGCCCGCGTGGTCTGGCTGGTGCTGTGGGGACTGCTGGCGACGCTCATGCTGCTGCCCGTGAATCGGGCGCCGAGCGCGACGAGCGACGTCCTGTCGGCCGCTGCCCGCACGGCGCCCCCGCCGCTGCGCGCGGTCGACACCGCCCTCGCGCAGCTGGCGACGGGACAGGGCCTTTCGCTCGCGATGGTGCTCATGCTGGTGTGCGCCGTGGTCGGCGTCGGCGTGCTGTGGGATCGTTTGCGCAACCTGTGCCTGCTCGCCGGCGCCCTCCTCTCGCTCCTGCTCTGGATGACGACGGAGGCGATCGGCGGCCTGCTCACGGGGACGGCGACCGACCCCAACGCGGCGCCGCTCGTGATCCTCCTCGCGTTCGCGCTCTATGCGTGGGCGCGCCCGCCGTCGCCGGAGCGTCCTCAGCCGTCCGCGTCCAGCGCGGGGGCGGGCTCCGCGGCGTCCTCGGCGAGGAACGACCGCAACGTCGCGACCAGTCGATCGATCTCGTCCTCGCTGTTGAACAGCGCGCAAGACACCCGAATGCGGCTGCTGCCCGAGCCGAGCGACCGCGGATAGAGCGCGGCCGCCTCGAACCGCCGTTGAAGTGATGCCTCGTCCCGACCCGGGATCTCCAGCGTCACCAGGCCGCCGGAGCCCTCCCAGGCCCGCGGCGTGCACAGCACGACACCCTCCAGGGACCCCAAGCGCTCCTTCAGACGATCGGTCAGGGCCTGGATGCGGGCGGAGATGTGCTCCCAGCCCAGCTCGTCGAACCAGTCGAGCGCGGGCAGCAGGCCGCCCGTCACCGCGAACCCCCGGGTGCCGAACTCGAAGCGTCGCGCATCCGGCTGCAGTACGACGTCGTCTCCGGCGCCGCCGACCAGCGCACCGGCGCCGACGTAGGCCGGCAGCAGGCGCCGCATCAGATCGGACCGTGCCCAGAAGAATCCGGTTCCCTTGGGGCCGCCGAGCCATTTGTGCCCGTTGCTCGTGAAGACGTCGCAGCCGATCTCCTGGACGTCGATCGGGGTGACCGCGAACGACTGCGCACCGTCGACGAGGGCGAGCGCGCCGTGCTCGTGCGCCAGCGCGCAGATCTCACGCACCGGGAGCCGGATCCCGCACGCGCTCGTGATGTGACTCGTCCCGACCAGCCGGGTGCGCGGTGTCAGCAGGGAGCGGATCGAGGCCAAGCTCTCCGCGGGGTCGCCGGACGCGTGAAAGTGCCGAACGCGGATCCCGAACCGGTGCCCGACGTAGTGCCAGGGGTCGTTCATCGCCGGGTGCTCCTGGTCCGAGATGATCACCTCGTCGCCGGCCTGCAGCTCGAGGCCCATCGAGACGAAGGCGACACCGTCGGTCGCGTTGCCGGTGAGCGCGAGCTCGGACGGCTTCCCGTTGATGCGCGCGGCGAGCCGCTCCCGCACCTGCTCGAGCTGCGCCCGGAGCGAGCCCTCCATGGCGAGGCCGCGGCGCTCGAACGAGGCGACGAGCTCCCAATGACGGGAGAGGACGTCGGTCGCCATCAATCCGTAGGTGCCGGTGTTCAGGTACGCCGTCTCGGCCAGCATCGGGTACTGCGTGCGTACCCTGCCGACCGGGAAATCTGTGACCGTCATCAGCGCCCCCCGCAATGGATCAGGGCTCAGCCGTCACCGGCGAGCCGAACGGATTCGTGCGCACCGCTTCCTCGGCGAAATGGCAGGCGACCTGGTGTCCGCCGGCGACGGTGCGGAGCAGCGGCTCCTCGATCCGGCAGCGATCCTGGGCGAGCGGACAACGGGTATGGAAGCGGCAGCCGGACGGCGGATCGAGCGAGCTCGGGACCTCGCCGGCGACGACCGCCCGCGCGTGGCTGCGACTGAGCACCGGATCCGGGATCGGCACCGCCGCGAACAGGGCCTGGGTGTACGGATGATGAGGTGTCGCGTAGAGCGAGTCGCGCTCGGCGATCTCGACGATCTTGCCCAGATACATGACGGCGACCCGATCGCTCATCTGGCCGACGACGGCGAGGTCGTGGGCGATGAACAGGTAGGAGAGGCCGAGCCGGTCCTGGAGGTCGGTCAACAGCTGCAGGATCTGGGCCTGGATCGACACGTCGAGCGCGGAGACCGGCTCGTCAGCGACGATCAGCTTGGGCCGCAAGGCCAGCGTGCGGGCGATCCCGATACGCTGCCGCTGGCCGCCGGAGAACTCGTGCGGGTAGCGGTTGTAGTGCTCGGGGT
>JBAPVZ010000301.1:0-5252 GCA_049283435.1 Candidatus Dormiibacterota bacterium | reverse complement strand
GTACAGCACGATCGCCAGCAGGACGATGCCGAAGGCCACGAGGAGGGGCAGTGAAACCGGCAGTGGCATCTCGTTCGCTCCTCGCGAGTCTATGCCTACGACCGCGCGGGCTTCGCCTCGGTACCCGCCCGCGCCTCCTCGAACCGGGCCAGCACGAACAGAACGAGCGAGAGCCGGTTCAGGTAGCGCTGCGGGCCGTCGCCCGCGAGCTGGCCTGCCGCCGCCAGCTCCAGGCAGCGACGCTCCGCCCGGCGGGTCACGGTTCGGGCCAGATCGAGCGCTCCCGAGGCGGCCGTCTGTCCGGGCAGCACGAACCCCGCCGGCATCGTCACCTCCGCTTCGAGCTCGGTCAGCAGCCCGTCCAGTGCGGCGACGTCCTCGTCTCCGACGCTCGCGAACGTCGTCGTCGCGCTCGGATTCGTCGCCAGCTCGGCACCCAACCGGTACAGGTCGCGCTGCAGGTGCTCCGCGATGTCGCGCACCCGCGCGTCCTTCGTCAGGCCCTTCGCCAAGCCGAGCGCGCTCGACGCCTCGTCGACCGTGCCGTAGGCCTCGATGCGGGCGTCCGTCTTCGGCACGCGGCCCCCGCCGAGCAGGCCGGTCGTGCCGTCGTCGCCGCTCCCGGCGAGCTCGTGCAGCGACTTTCCTCTCTGCGGCATCCCTTCAGTATCGCCCCCGCAGCGGATGCCGGCAGAGACGACCCCGGCGACACTCCGTAGGATGCGCCGGTGGCGTCCATCCCGAGCGATTGGCAGGAGCAGGTCCGAGATCTGACGCTGCGCCTGGTCGCCATCCCGAGCGTCACCGGCAGCGCGGACGAGGTCCGGTTCCCCGAGCAGCTGCGCACGATGCTGCTCGAGCTGCCGTACTTCGCCGCCCATCCCGATCACGTCCGGCTGCTCCCCGTGCCCGGCGACGCTCGCGGACGGCGGAATCTCGCGGCGCTCGCCGGCAACGGTCGACCAACGGTCCTGCTGACCGGCCATTACGACGTCGTGACGACGGCCGGCTACGGGCCGCTGCGACCGCTCGCCTGCGATCCGGTTGCACTGCTGCCGGCGCTTCTCGACACGCTCCGCCGGGAGGCGGCGGCCGGCCAGGCCGACGTGCTCGCCGAACGCGATCTCGCGAGCGGCGACTGGATGTGCGGGCGAGGCTCGCTGGACATGAAGTGCGGACTCGCGTGTGCGATCGCCGTGCTCGCCCGGTGGACGGCGGGCGCCCACCCGGGCAGCCTGCTCTTCGTCGCGACCCCGGACGAGGAGGCGACGTCGGCCGGCATGCGGGCCGCCATCCCCCAGATCCGAGAGCTCGCCCAGGCCTGGGACCTGGAGCCGATCGCGGCGATCAACCTCGACGTGACGGACGACCGCGGCGACGGCGAAGAGGGCCGGGCGGTCTTCCTCGGGAGCGTCGGCAAGCTGCTGCCGTTCGTGCATCTGGTCGGCCGGGAGACGCACGCCGGCGCGCCGCCGCTCGGACTGAACGCGGCCCTGCTCGCGGCCGAGGTCACCCGGCGGGTCGAGCTCAACCCCGACCTGGTCGACGTCCGCGACGGCGAGGCGGCACCCGCGCCGGTCACGCTCCACCAGACCGACGGTCGCCAGGGCTACGACGTCACGACGCCCCAGACGGCCTGGTGCTACTACAACCTGCTCCGGCACGGCGGTGTCGCGAGCGCCGTCCTCGAGCGGTTCCGGGGCCTCGTGGGTGAGGCGGTCGAGGCGGCCGCCGCGATCACCTACGAGCGCGCGCTGCGTCAGACGGAGCGCACCGGCCAGGCACCGCCCCCGCGCTGGCAGCCACGCGTGCTCACGTTCGCGGAGCTGCGGGCGCTGGCCGGGGACGATGCGCCGGCTTGCGATCGGGCCGGCGACGAGGCGCCCGACCTGCCTGAGCTGGCTCGGCGCGTGACCGAGGCCATGTGGCAGGCGTCCCGGTTGCAGGGGCCGGCGGCCGTCGTCGGCTGCGCCGGCATTCCCTACGCGCCGGTGTTCGTCGGTGAGCGCACCGAGCGCGAGCGCCGGTTGCGGGCGGCCGTCCAGCGGCAGACGAGAGTGGTCGGCGAGCTGACCGGCGCGCCGATCCGGCTGCGTCGGTACTTCCCCGGCATCTCGGACATGAGCTTCTTCGGCGGCGGCGAGGAAGCGGTCGGTCTCCAGGCGATCGCGGAGAACACGCCGGGTTGGGATCGCGCGATCCGCGTCGACACCGAGGCCGCCCGGCGGCTCGACGTGCCGATCGTCAACATCGGGCCCTGGGGCCGCGACTATCACCAGCGGCTGGAGCGCGTGTTCGCGCCCTACGGGTTCGGTGTCGTCCCGGAGCTGGTCTGGCGGGTCGTCCGGGACCTGCTCGACTGAATGCTCAGCCGGGCCAGTCTCCCGGCGGCACGAACGGCGGCCGGCGGGTCGCGCGCCAGATCCAGGGCGCCGCACCGAGCCGGGCCCCGGCGACAAGCGGCGACTGGTAGGTCGCGGCGCCGAGCTTCACGGTGACGGTCCCGAGCCGCTGGCCGCTCTGGACCGGCGCCGAGACCGGACGCACGGCGACCGCCTGCTTCACCGTCTCCCCCTTCCAGACCGCGATCGTGATCGCCCTATCGGTCCTGATCGGCGCCAGGTCACCCCAGGCGGCCTTGAGCCGCGCGACCTCCTGGCCGGCCGCGAAAACCGTTTGCAGCTCGAAGTTCTGCGCCGCCGTCTGCAGCAGCGTCGGGGCCGCCTGCAGCGCCAGGGCGAGGTTGGGAGCCCCCATCACGACCCCGACGATCATCACCGGGCCGGCACCGGACACCGGGGCGGGGGCGGCGAACAGGAACGCGCCCGGCTGCTGGTCGCTGTTGCCCGTCTTGATGCCGACGATCCCCGACTGCCCGATCACCGAATCGACGTTGTAGACGTCGCCGGCAACCGGGATCGTCGCGACGCGCTGCTGCACGACGCCGGCGATCACGGGGTCCACCATCGCGGCCTCGCCGAGGCGCACCAGATCGACCGGAGTGCTCACCGTCGCCGGCGAGAACCCGCTCGCATCGGCGAAGTGGGTGCTCGTCATGCCGAGCCTCGTCGTCTCCTGGTTCATCGCCGCGACGGCGGCCGCGAGCGACCCGAACGCCCAGGTCGCGAGCAGCGTCGCGATGTTGTTCCCGGACGGGATCAGCATCGCCTGCAGCGCCTCGTACTCGCTCAGCTGCTCGCCGGCGGCGACCGGCACCGTGGATTGGTTCTGGGCGACGTCCGCCTGGTAGGCGGCGACGTCGGCGTTCGTGATCACGATCGCCGGACCCTGCTGACCGGCGGCGAGCGGCTTCTGATGCAGCAGAACGAGGGCTGTCATGACCTTGGCGACGCTCGCCGTCGGCTGCGGGGTCTGGCTCGGGGTCTGGGTCAGGACACCCATGCCGACGGCCCCGAGCGCCCCCTCGGCGGGATCGCTCGGCCAGGGCAGGGCGGCGGCGCTGCCGAAGCTCACGCTGGAGTCGACGACCGTCGTCGCGGCGAGCGCCGGCACCGGACGCAGATAGTCCGCGACCCCGCCGACCAGGACCAGCGCCAGCAGGACGAGCAGCCCGCAGCCGAGGACGCGCACCGACGGGATTGTAGAGGTCGCCCCAACGCCTGCCGTGGGACGATCGGCGGCGCCTGGCCGGGCCCCGCGTAGCCTTTCTCTGACGTTGCCCCCTCAACTGCTCGCGTCCCGCCCGGGCGGCACCAACCTCGAGATCAGAGAACGGCTGCTCGTTCGCCTCAGCGGCGAGCTGGGCACCAAGTCGACGCGCACCCGCCGGCGCTTCCTGCAGGTGCTGCTCGAGAACGTCCGCCGGGCACTGCGTGCGCACGGCATCGAGGGGCGGGCGATCCACACCTGGAGCCGGGTCTGGGTGGAATCGCCGGAGCCCGAGCGAGCGCGTGACGTGCTCGTCGGGCTCTTCGGCGTGCGCGGGGTGAATCTTGGCGTCGAGGTGCCTTTCACCTCGCTGGAGGACCTCACGGCGTCGCTTGCCCCCCGCTGCCAGGACGCCGTCCGCGGCCGTCGCTTCGGCGTCAGGACCCGGCGCGTGGCGGGCACGCCGCTCTCCCCGCACGACGTCGACGTGGCACTCGGCGCCGCCCTGCTCGACGGGTCGGCCGGCGTCGACCTCGATCACCCCGAGGTCGAGGTCCAGGTGCTCGTCGGGCCGGACCGTGCGTTCTGCGCGACGACGCAGGTCGCGGGACCGGGTGGCCTTCCGCTCGGCACCGGGGGCCGCGCCCTCGCGCTGCTCTCCGGCGGCTTCGACTCGCCGGTCGCCGCCTGGCACGTGATGCATCGGGGCGTCGAGCTCACGCTCGTGCACTTCGACCTCGGTGCCGGCAGCACGACGGCGGCCCTCACCGTCGCGCAGGTGCTGATGCGCCGTTGGGCTCCCGGGGCCGAGGTCCAAGTCCACGTCATCGACTTCGCGCCGCTCGTCGCCGGGCTCCGGCAGCGGGCTCCCGGCAAGGTGCGGCAGGTGCTTCTGAAGCGGGCGATGTATCGCGCCGCGGGGCGGCTCGCGCGGGAGATCGACGCCGAGGCGCTCGTCACCGGCGAGGCCCTCGCCCAGGTCTCGACGCAGACCCTGCGAAGCCTCGCCGTGTGCGAGGCGGCGGCCGGTCAGATCCCGGTGCTGCGCCCCCTGATCGGCTTCGACAAGCCCGACATCATCGCGATCGCGCGACGCATCGGGACCCACGCGGCATCCGAGCAGGTCCAGGAGCTCTGCTCGATCGCCGACGGCAGCAAGGTCGTCACCTGGCCCCAGGTCGATCGAGCCGAACGCGCCGAGGCGGAGCTGGAAGGGCTCGGCGGCGAGGAGTGGCTCGACCGTCAGCTCGCGACCCGCCAGATCGTCGACCTGGGTAGCTGGACCGCGCCCGCCGCGGAGCCCGACGTCGAGGTACCGCGGCTGCCCCCGGATGCCGTCGTCGTCGACGTCCGAGAGCCCTGGGAGGGGCCGCCGATCGGCGATCTGCAGCTGCCGTACAGTGCTGCGCTGGAGCTGGTCTCCCAGCTCGACCCGGCGCAACGGTACGTGCTCGTTTGCCCCGCCGGTCAGCGTTCGCGTGCCCTGGCGAGCGCGCTCCGAATACGGGGGTTCCAGGCGTACAGCCTGCGCGGCGGGCTGGCCGCGTTCGGGGGCGATCTGGCCGCCGCCAAGGTCCCTGCAGCCCCCCGCTGACCGAGCGCGCCGGGCACGGCGCTCGCGACGTGCAGGCGCACCCCCGGGC
>JBAPVZ010000300.1:0-11944 GCA_049283435.1 Candidatus Dormiibacterota bacterium | reverse complement strand
GATCGCCATCGGCGCGTCGGTCGGCTCGGACGAGAGAGGTCGTTCTGCCACCAGCTGAAAGCCGTTCTTCTCCAGCACCCTCCTCGAGGCGACATTGGAGGCCTCGGGGTCGGCGATGATGCCGGCGCCAGGGTGCTGGTCCCTGATGCGCCGGACGAGCGCGGCGATGAGCGCAGTGCCAACCCCCCGGCCGAGACGCGCGGGGTCACCGATCGCGTAGTCGATGCCGGCATCGCCCGCCCGCGCTTCGACAGCGGCGGCGTGGTCGGGATACTCGCGGCACAGATACCACTGGCACCATCCGATCGTCCGGTCCTCCTCGATGACGATCAGGGCGTGGGTTGGCTCGTCGCCAATGACGCACTGCCGCAGATCCTCGACCTCCTGCTCGATCGTCGAGCCGGCGAGGAACCAGCGAGCCACAGCGGGCTCCTGCAGCCAGGTCCTCGCCAGATCGAGGTCGTCCGGGCGCATGCTCCGCAACGTCAGCATCTCGCGAGTTTGCACCCCTTCTGGGCGAGCACCCATTCAAATGACGCATCGCCGCCCGGCTCCTGCATCGTGACGATCTCGTCGAGCACGAGCTCGAAACCGGCGTCCTCGAGCAGCTGGCGGTTGATCTCGGGGCCGTAGCCGCTGAAGTACATCGGCACGCCCACGAAGTCGTCCTGAAACCCGTCCGTCTCACCACGTGCACTGAGCGTCGCGAGCAGGTAGCCGCCGCTCCGCAACCAACCGGCGATCCGCCGCAAGACGTCGGCGTGCCCGATGCGGGGGACGAGCGTCAAGCAGTAGAAAGCCGTGACCGCATCCATGGTGTCCAGGGGCAGCGCGACGCTCGCCAGGTCTGCCTTCACGAAGCGGGCGGCGGGGACGTTCGTGCGCGCTCGCCGCAGCTGCTCGGCAGAGATCTCGACGCCCAACACGTCATGCGTCCTGGCGAGCGTGGCCGTGCACGGTATGCCGGCTCCGCACCCGAGGTCGACAACCTTCGAACCGGGCTGGAGCCTGCGTTGCAGCTCACCCAGGAAGCGAAGCCGGGGATCACCCTTCGTCTGGCTGACGAAGTCGAGGTAGCGGTCAGCCATCGCGTCATAACCCGCCTCGACGGTCGATTTCGGATCGCGCACGGCTGGACCAGTTTGAACCGCGCGCCGCTCAGATGAGGGCGCTGCGCGGAGCGTTGCCATCCGATCGACCTGAGGTCCGAGCGTTTCACGACGATCACCGTGATGAACATCGCGCCGTCATTGGCATGACCTGGGGAAGGCCTGGCACACACTCCAGCTTCGTGAGGACCTGCGGGGTGTGTCTTACTACGGTGATGGCGGTCCAGACATGGTTCATCACCGGCTCCTCCCGGGGTTTCGGGCGCGCCTTGGCCATGGCTGCGCTGGAGGCAGGCGATCGGGTCGTCGCCACGGCCCGGCGGCCAGAGCAGCTCGGGGAGCTCATCGAGGAGTACGGCGACCGCATCCTCCCGGTGCCGCTGGACGTGACCGACGCCGGCGCAGCAACCAGAGCGTTTGCTGCCGCCCGCGAGCGTTTCAGCCGCGTGGATGTGGTCGTCAACAACGCCGGGTATGCCAACGTGGCACCGATCGAAACCGCGTCGGAGGAGGACTTCCGACGGCAGTTCGACACCAACTTCTGGGGCGTGTACAACGTCTCCAGGGCGGCGCTTCCCGTGCTGAAGGAGCAGGGCGCCGGCACGATCGTGCAGTTCTCATCCGTGGGTGGACGCGTCGGTCAGACGGCGGGCCTGGGGTCCTATCAGGCGGCCAAGTTCGCCGTCGATGGGTTGACACGTGTGCTCGCGGCGGAGACCGCGCCCTTCGGGATCCGCTATCTCGTGGTTGAGCCAGGCGGATTCGCCACCGACTGGGCGGGCTCATCCATGGAGATCCAGGGGATCCCCGACGAGTACCAGGCGACCGTCGGCCGTTTCGCAGAGCGCACAAACACCGGAGAGCGAAGTGCTGGCGACCCCAAGCGGGCGGGAGAGATTCTCGTGCGCGTCGTCAAGCGCGAGCACCTGCCCACCCACCTGCTTCTCGGCGCGGGCGCCGCCAGGATGGCTCTCGGCTACTCCCGCGATCAGATCGCTGAAGCGACGGCCTGGCAGCAGGTCTCCGCCTCTGCCGACTTCGGCGCGCCGTATCCCGTCGAACTGCCTGCGGACGCCGAGTAGGGCGGCGCGGCGGGCGCGACGCATCTTCGCTCGCCGGCGCGCACCAACGGCCGCCACTGTCCGGCAGGCCCTACACCTGCTGCTCGATTCCCACCGAGTGGGCGTCGATCTCGAAACCGATCCCGACGACCGGCGGCAGGGACGGGTACCAGCGCACGCCGTGTAGGCCGGCGACGCCGAAGCGGGCCAGGGTGGCACCGTCCAGGTCGCACGCGGCGCCGTAGACCGTGATCGCGGTGGCCTGGTCCCAGGTCGCCCCCAGCTCGACAAGCTGCCCGTCCAGCACGTCCACGATCGAGCGCAGGCGCTCGGCGGTGGTGCCATCGCTTCGCGTCTCGGTGGCGCCCGACAGGCGATACGCGGTCCCGCGCGCGCCGGGGCTCGGCACGGTGTACGTGAAGGCGAGGAGCGAGGGCTCGGTGACGCCTGCCACCGTGGGTGACACGTTGGTGCGCGTGGTTACGAGACCCTCGCTGGTCGACAGACCGAGTTCCGTCATGCGCGTCACGTAGGGGCCGTTGAACGCCGCGAAGCCCTCGGGCGTCAGCGGCTCGGGGACGCGCAGCTCGAAACCGGCCAGGGCCGTGGCCGGCCGGCCGGCGGCCTGGACGTGCCGGCGGGCAACCTCCAGCGCTTCGTACAGCGGCCGCGGTCGTGGGAAGACCGCCCGGACCAGGTCGTAGCCGGGGTCGGCGATGATGCCGTCGCTGAACGGCCGACCAACATTGGTCAGGGACCGGTAGTTGCCCGGCGCGAATTGGGTGACCATGCGGCCATGATCTCGCACCCGGCCGGCTCCGAGCTGCGGACCCACGAACTCTGGCACCCCTGTCAGATGTGTGGGCGACCAGATGTGCGCCACGCACGACGCCTCGCGGGGCGCTGACGAGCCCTCCGGAACCAGCGTCCGGGGGGCCCGCCTCGCTGCACGGAGATGGAGTGCCGCCTCAGGGGGTCGCGTTCAAGCTGCTCAGGAGGGCGTTCGCACGTTCGGCCGCCGCCTCGGCGAGACGCAGGTGGTAACGAGCCTGATTGCGGTTGCGCACCAACTCGGTAGTCAGGAAGTGCGCCGCATCGGAGGTACTGTCGAGCGTCGCGAGCTGCTCCGCGGGCGCCAGCAGTGGCACCGGAGGGACCGGCAGCGCGAGATCCTGGTCGAACGGGCCGGCCGCGGTGAAGTTGATCAGCACGAGCTCTCGGTCCAGCTCATGCAGCGCGTCGTTCAACGCCGCCGTCGTCGGCGCGTCCAGCTTCGCGCCCTCGCCGAGCGTGTGGAGCTGTGCGTCGATCGCGCCCGCGGCTTGCTCGGTGGCGCGGGCAGGTGCGAGCGCCGGGCCCAGATCGATCCGATCTCCGGCTGTCTGCTGATACCGCTCGATCGTCGTGCGAATCTCCCTGGCCGCCGGCGCGTAGCGGAACGGCAGCAGGCGGGCCGCGGCCGCGCGCAGGGTGGACAGCACGTAGACGCGCGTGTCACGGACCAGCACCTCGGGATCGATCTTGTCGATCGTGTCCTCCGGCGTGTGCCACCACCAGGGGAGGCCCGGCCGCAGCTTCGTCGTGTCGTCGACGGTCGACAGAAGGCCCGCCGGTCGCGCCGCGGCCAGCTCCCCGGGGACGAGCGACAGGCTCATGAAGATGGAGGGGACGCCGGAGCTCCAGAACGACTGGTCGCCTGCGCGTGACTGCCGCTCCGGTTCCGCCTCGACGCCGATCGCGTCCCGAATCGCATCGACGGCGAACTCGCGCGTCTCCGCCATGCCGATCGCGTGATAGTGCACGGCGCCTCGGGCGCCGGTCGAGTCGCAGTTGACGTGGAGGACGCAGTTGTCGTGCAGGTCCTCCCAGAAGTGGTCGAAGTACCAGGTCGAGCCCGAGTAGCGCCCCTGCGTGTGGCCGGGCCAGAACGCGATACGGACGCTTCGCTGGAGCAGCTCGCGATGCTCGTTGAGTACCCGTGCGACCTCCAGGATCGTCGCGTTCGCGGTGCCGTTGTCCATCGCGCCGAACTGCCAGGAGCAGTGATGACCACTCAGCAGCACGAATTTCTCGGGGTCCGAGGCGGCATCGATCTGCGCGGTGAGCAAGGGTGTCGTGCGCCAGCCCCAGAACGTCTTCGCCGTCAGTCGCACCCGCAGCTCCCCGGCCGCCGCGAGCTCCTTCAAGCTCTCACCGTCGACGCGGTGCACCGAGACGGTCGGGATCTTGGCGAGGAGACCGGCCGTCTTCGTCGTCGGTGTGCCCCAGACCGGTGAGACGCACATGTTGTGCAGTCGCTCCTCCTGGATGAAGATGAGGCCGATCGCACCGGCCTCGCCGCCACGCAGCACCTTGAGCGGGGAGGCCATGCCCTCGAGCATGGCGACCTTGCCGCTCGCGCCCGCCAGCTCCGCATCCGACCCCTGTCCCACGTAGACGACCTCACCCTCGATGCCGTCCGGCGGGGTGGAGGGGGTGAACGCGTTGGTCAGCGCTTCGAAGGTGGCCCGCGTCGGGCTCACCGTCTGCAGCGATGCCGCCTCCGGCCAGCCGAGCAGGCTTTCGAAGCGATGCTCCGTGACCGTGAGCCCGAGCGCCTCCAGCTCACCCTTCAGGTAGTCGACGGCCGCCTGCTCGCCGGGGGTGCCGGAAACCTTCTCCCACTGCGCGAGCGTTTCCGCATGCTTCCAGAGCCGTTCCTGCGAGACCTGGGAGAGCAGTGTCCGCTCCGATCCCGACACCTCACTCACCGGTGACTCAGCCATGGTTCTCCTCCTCGGTTACACGGGCCCTCGTAGCGCCCACTCACAGGCATCGGCTCATACGAGCGCTGCGTTCGGGTGCGGCACGAGTTCCGACACGATGCCGGCCAGCAGCGCGTGTGCGAGCAGGACGGGCGTCTGGGTGACCTCGGCGACCGCATCCCGCATCGCCGCGTCCATCCCGATGCACGTCATCCAGACGAGGTCCACATCCGCGTCCCGGAGCTCCCGCGCGGCCCGAGACGCAAGCCGGACCCGCTCCTCCCCCGCATACGGAGAGGCGGACGTCACGACCGCCTCGATGCCGCGCGCTCGATACCGCTCGCGCTCCCCAGCCACCTGCCCGGCCGAGGGCTTGACGATGCCGAGCTTGCGGCCATGGGCGATCGCTGCGATCATCGCCGGAAACAGCAGGCCGGGGTTCACGACGAGCGGCCTGGCGCGTATCTCGCTCCAGTCCGCGCCGCACAGGATGACCACGAGATCGGCAGCGTCCCGCACCACCAGCTCGTCCACGACACGCTGCATGAGGGGCAGCAACGCGGCGTGCGACAGCAGCGTCTCCCCACCCGCTCGCAGGCGGGCCACGATCCCGACCTCCTCGGCTCCGGGCCCCAGCGCAGCGATCTCGTCCGGCGTGAGCCCGTCCAGGCACCCTCGCTCGGCGACGCGGACATCCGGTGGGAGCCGCGCGCGGATGTGGGGCACCACGTCATCGCGTGGCGATTCGGCGATCGTCGCGAAACCTATCGTCGGCATCACGTCCTCCCTCCGTTGTGGGTTCGGGCTCGAACTGCGCTACGGCACGTTCCGGATCGAAGCCTGTGGCCAACCCACTCCGCGCCCCGGCCGCGCCGGTGGGCGGTCTGACGGCGGCCGGCTCGTTCGCCGGATCCTGCCGTGGTGGCCCGCAGGCTCCTCACCAGCACACCAGAACTGCCGGAGGATTGATCGAAATCGTCATATGATGGCGGCCGAGAGACGGAAACGAGCAAATCAATGGAGAATAGATTGGGCTGTTCGCGAATGATCTGCAAGTCCGGACGGCCGTCGCGACCTGGTCGATTTTCCACCGGCAGGTCGATCGACGGGAGCCGCCGGCGACGGCGAGGAGCGGGCCGATGAGGTTGGTGTACATCGTTCCCGGGCCGATGTCGCAAACCGCCCTGGGGGCGCCGGAACTGGAGCGCCGGGTGACGAAGCTGCGCAGCTGGGCCGCTCCCGGGGCTTCGGTCGACATCCGAGAGGTGGCGCGCGGACCGGCATCCATCGAGTCGGTCTTCGAGGAGTTCCTTTCGGTGCCCGCCACCGCTGACCAGATGCTCGCCGCCGAGCGCGACGGGTACGATGCCGCGATCCTCGGCTGCTTCGGCGATCCCGGGGTCGATGCGTTCCGCGAGCTGCTGACCGGCATGGTCGTCGCCGCCCCGGGCGAGGCCGCGTTCCACCTTGCATCGCTGCTCGGGGAGCGATTCGGCATCGTCACCGTCACGTCGAGCATCGTGAACCCGTTGCGTCACCTCGTCGCGCGGTACGGGCTGGCGGACCGACTGGCCGGGATCGCCGTGGTGGACACGCCGGTGCTCGAACTGGCCCAGGACGCGAGCCGGACGCTTGCCCGCATACGGGACGCGGGTCGCCGTTTGATCGAGGAGCACGGTGCGGACACGCTAGTCCTGGGCTGCATGTCGATGGCCTTCATGGAGGCCACGGCAGAGCTTGCATCCGACCTGGGCGTGCCGGTTGTCAACCCCGCCAGGTCGGCGCTGAAGGTTGCCGAAGCGATCGTCGGGTCCGGGTTGCGGCACAGCAAGCGCGCCTATCCGCTGCCGCCCAAGCTGGCCGGCGGCGCTGCCGGCGACGCGGCCGGACTCCTGATCGGCTGACCGCGTGAGGCCGCGGCGGTGGAGTTGGCTGCCGATCGGTCCCGAGCGTTGAAGACGGGCGCCGGCCCCCCCAAGGGCACGGCGACGATGGGAGGTGCGAGATGCCGGATGCGGTCGAGATTCGTTGCGGGACGCTCTTTGACGGGACGGGCCAGGATCCGATGCAGGATCGCACCTTGCAGGTCGAGAACGGGCTGATCTCGGCAACGCCGGTCGCCGGGTCGCGACAGCTCGACCTCTCGCGCTACTTCGTGATGCCCGGGATGATCGACGCCCACACCCACCTCTCGATTCTCCCCGGGAAGGGGGGCCAGCTCGGTCAGCATCGTGAGCCACCGGGCCGCCAGGCGTTGCGCGTGGCGCGGAACCTGCGCAAGGACCTCGATGCCGGCGTTACGACCCTCCGCATCATGGGCGAGGAGGACTGGCTGGACGTGTTTGCCCGCCGTGCGATCGCCGAGGGCGATCTCGATGGCCCGCGGCTCGTGATCTCCACGCGGGGTCTCGCTCCGAGCAACGGCCATGGCCGTGGCCGGGAGGGGTTCGACGGTGTCGAGTCGGTGCGCCGGGCGGCGCGCGAGAACCTCGATCACGGGGCCGACTTTCTGAAGATCTTCGCGACCGGAGGGGTTGCGAGCGGATCGGGCCTGGACAGCTCCGCGTACTCGCTGGAGGAGATGCGAGTGATCGTCGAGGAGGCCGAGCGCAAGGGAACCTACGCCGCCGCCCACGCGCACGGTGGACCCGGTCTCCGCATCGCGGTCAGAGCGGGCGTGCGGACGATCGAGCACGCCGCAGTCGCCGGCAAAGAGGACGTGGCGCTGATGGCAGAGGCCGGATCCTGGGTCGTCGCCACGTTCTCGATCCTCTTCCGGCCGGACGGCATCGAGCTCGGCGATCGGGACAACCCGTCGGTGATGGAGACGGTGCGCTGGGCACGGGACACCGTCGCCACCTCGGCTCACGACATCTTCGCTGCCGGCATCCCCGTGGCGCTCGGGACGGACAGCATGCACGGCAACATGGCGTTCGAGGTCGAGACGGCAATCCGTTTCGGCATGTCCCCCCGGGACGCGCTCCTGGCGGCAACGGCGCGCGGCGCCGAGGCGCTGCGCATCGAGGATCGGGTCGGCACCTTGACGCCGGGCAAGGCGGCCGACTTGATCGCGATCGATGGCGACCCGCTCACCGACCCGTCGGCCCTCTCCCGGGTGGTCTTCGTGATGTGCGGCGGAAGGACCTGGCGCAACGCCGTCGAGTGCAACGCCGCAAGCTAAAGAAGGGACGGATCGGCCTATCGATGGCGTAAATCGTCGAATGCTCGGCACGAATTGCTTGAAAGCGCCAATCCTCGCCTGTACAATCCCGTCATTCGACCGTCCCGGGGTCGCTCACGGAGCTGGGGATTGGAGAAAGGGGGGCAGGCGATGGCGGAGGTTGCGCAGTCCAGATCGACCTACGGCGACGAGCTGATCCGGCAGCGCCGCTACCAGATGCTGGGTTCCGCTTGGTCGGCCTGGTTCGTCAATTACCTGGACCGCACGAAGACGGCGGCGCTGATGCCGCTGATCGTCGTCTCGCTCGGGATGACGACGGCCGACGTCGGCTGGGTCAACTTCGGGTTCTTCGCCGGCTACGCCTGTGTGCAGCCGTTCGCCGGGTTCCTCACCGACAAGATCGGGCCCAAGAAGACGCTGGCGCTCTCGGTTGCCGCGTTCGCCATCTTCACCTGGACGATGGCGCTGGTCGGCAACTGGGAGGACCTGCTGATCCGGAACGTGCTCTTCGGGATCTCGCAGGGATGCGACGTCACGGCCGGGTCCCGTCTCGTCGCCACCTGGTTCCCGCGCAAGACCCGGGGCCGCGCCTTCGCCGTGCACCAGACCGCGTACACGATCGCCCCGGTGATCATTCCGTTCATCGCGGTGCCGCTCGCGCAGGGCCTTGGATCCTGGCGCTGGTCGTTCATCATCATCTCTCTCTTCGGGCTGCCCGTTCTCTTCCTCATCGACCGTTTCATCGGCGATCGACCGGAGCGCTCGCGCCGCGTCAGCGAACGCGAGCTGGTGACGATCTTCGGTGAGGATGAGGCGAAGAAGGAGGGCCAGGTGCTCGACCCGGCACTCGCTCACTCCGACGCCGAGCTGCCTCCAGGCGAGCGCGTGACCCCGTACCGGGAGATCTTCCTGAATCGCAGCGTCGCCCTCATGTTCTGCGCCGGCTTCTTCACCCTCCTCGCGAACTGGGGCCTGACGACGTGGCTACCCCTCTACGGGACCACCGAGCTCCACCTACCGCTGCTGGTCGCCGGCAGCCTCGCCTCCGCAGCCTGGGGCGGTCAGTTCTTCGGTGTCCTATCGGGTGGTTGGCTGTCGGACAAGGTATTCGGGACCAAGCGCACCCCGATCTGGCTGCTGGGCGGCCTCGGCATGGCGGTGGCGGTACTCTGGGCGGCCACCTTCCAGCGCGGCATCCCGATCATCGAGGCGTACGTCGCGTTCTTCTGCGCCGGCTTCTGCGTCTCCTGGACGCCGGTGGGCCAGCTCTTCGCGCCGTACCTCGCGGAGCTGCTCACGCCGGGCGCCGTCGGCCGCTCGCTCGGCGTCGTTGTGCTCGGCTCCATGATCGGCAGTGCCGTGGCCCAGCCGCTCACCGCGGCACTGGTTCGGCAGACTCCGAGCGGTCCCGAGTACTGGCCCGCCTTCGTCATGTTTGCCGCCTGTGGCGTCATCGGGTCGCTCTGCGTCGCGGGCATGGTCGAGCCGCGCGTTCGCCGGAGCTATCTCGGGTACCTGCTGTCGGGCCGGAAGCTGGGTTCCTGGCGGCGCACGACGGCCGCCGAGCTCGAGTAGGAGGAGGGCCGCATGCCGAGCACGTTCGAGGGGACCAGGGCCTACATCGCGATCGCGATCTGCGCGATCAACTCGATTCTCGTCCTCGCCTTCCTGACCCACATCTGGCTCCAGGGCTGGGTCACCAAGCGAACGGATTGAGGGCTGCCGTAGGGGGAGGGGAGATGGCACGGCGGATCGAGATCGGTGAGCTGAAGGCCGCCTCGCCTGCACCCGCTGCGTGACGCCCAGCGCTTGATCGAGCGCGGAGCCGCGGACCTCTTCGCGATCAAGCTCATCGAGACCGCCCCGCTCGCGCACGCGCGCGCGATCAGTCTCGGCGCACGCCGCCGACCCGCAGGAGCAGCGCCGCGCTGGCCGCCGCGCCCTGCCGCAGATGGTGGAGCCGCATGTTCTCGTTCGGCGCGTGGTTGCGCTGGTCCGGCGCGCCATACGGCACGTCGAACACGGGGATCCCAAGCCCGAGCGCGAACGCGGCGTCGGGCAGTGACCCGCCCATGCACGGCACGCGCAGCGGCGCCTGACCGAACCCGTCTTCGACCGCGGCGAGCACGTTCGCCGCCTCCGGGTGGTCGATCGGCGTGCGCGACGGCAGGTAGTGGCCGACCTGCATCAAGGATGCCTCGGGCGCGATGCGAGCCAGGTGATCGCGGATGCGCTCGAACATGGGCTGCGGATCCTGGTTCACGACGAGGCGGGCATCGAGGTAGCAGAACGCCTCGCTCGGGATCACGGTCTTGAATCCGGGACCGGTGTATCCGCCCTGGATTCCGTTGACGGTCAGGGTGGGAAGGAACATGATCCGCTGCAGCGGCGGAATATCCGTCGGCCCGTCGAGGCGGACGGCGCCGACGGAGCGGCGCGCCTCCTCTGGATTGAAAGGAATCTCGGCGATCGCCGCCTGCTCGGCGGGGGTGGGGGGCACGACCTCGTCGTAGAAGCCGGGCACCAGCACCCGGCCGTCCGCGTCCTTCAGCTGGGCCAGGATCTGCGCCAGTCGGAAGGCAGCGCTGGGCACGAGGTTGCCCCAGTTGCCCGAGTGGAGGTCGGTGTCGGACGTGCGGACGGTGAGCCGAAGCTTCACCGCGCCCCGGACGCCGAACGACACCTCGGGCCGCTCGTCGAGACGCGTCGGACCGTCCGCGGTGAGGCAAAAGCGGACGTCCTGCAGCGCGTCGCGATGGCGCTCGACGAAGGCCGGCGCCTCGGGGCTGCCGATCTCCTCACGGCCGTCGAGCACGAGCCGCACCCGCACCGGCACCTCGCCGAGGGTGCGCAGCAGCGCCCGGACGGCGAACAGATGGCAGAAGAACTGACCCTTGTTGTCGGCGGTGCCGCGGCCGTAGAGGCGTCCGTCGCGGATCACCGGTTCGAACGGCGGTGTCTCCCAGGCCGCTTCGGGGTCGATCGGCTGGACGTCGTGATGGCCGTAGAGCATGATGCTGGGCACGTCACTGCGCTCCGGGCCGATCGTGGCCAGGAGCATCGGGTTGCCGTCGATCTCGTCGATCTCCGCCGACCAGCCGTCCCGGCGCAGCAGGTCGACGAGGTAGCCGGCCGACTGATCGAGGCCCTGCCGGCGCGCGCTGATGCTCGGGATGCGCAGCGCACCGAGCAGATCCTCCAGGTCCTGATCGACGATCTGGTGCGCCGTACGCTCGATCTCCGGCCAGCGGTTCATCGGACGGCCTCCGCGTGCTCGGTCGCGGTCAGCAACAGGTCCTGGACGCGGTTTCGCTGCCGAACCAGGCGGGTGCGCAGGAAGCGATACGCGTCGGAGGCGGGGTCGAGCGTGCCCAGCTCGGCGACCGGGGCGAGCGCCGGCAGCACCGGGAGCTGCAGTGCCGGATCCATCTCGTAGGGGCCGTCGATCGTGAACAGGGCCGCATTGACGATCCGGCTGATGCGCTTGGCCGCCTCGTTGCGTTCCGCGCCGAGCGTCGCGAAGCGCTCTGCCGCCAGTCCGAACGCGTCGGCCGCCTCGATGACACTTCGCAGGTCGAGGTGCGCCCCGGACACCTCCTGGTAGAGCTCGAGACACTGGAGGAAGTCCCTGGCGACCGGGCGGAAGTCGTACGGGATCAGGTCGGGCGTGCACATGCGCGCCGTCATCACGAGGTAGATCTCGACGTCTTCGGCGAGGACCGTGACGTCCGCCTTGTCGAGCGTGTCCTGGGGTGAGTGCCACCACCAGGCACCGCCGCTGCCGCCGACCGCCTTGCGGTCGGGGTGGTCGACGTCCAGCATTCGGAAGGCGCCCAGGGAGGGGAGACC
>JBAPVZ010000299.1:0-3270 GCA_049283435.1 Candidatus Dormiibacterota bacterium | reverse complement strand
GGCTGTGGCTGACCGGCTTCGGCCTGATCATGCTGCTCGGCGCAGCCGGTGGCCTGGAGCTCTCCCGTCGCCGGTGGCGCCGCGGGTTGAAAGGTCACGGGTCATGAACGGCGTTTCAGGTTCGAGATCCTGATCCGTGAGCCGGTAAGCACCTACGCCCCGCGGGCCACTTACGCGTCGAACATTCCGAAGAGGGTGTTGAGGCCTTCCGCCAGCAGCGGGTGCGTGAAGATCGCGTCCGCCATGGCCCGGTAGGTGAGCTTGCCCAGCATCGCGACCTGGATCATGGTCATGATCTCGCCGCCTTCGCTGCCGATGACCGCGCAGCCCAGGATCTGCGCGCTGTCCGCGTCGACGACGGCCTTCATGAAGCCGCGCGTCTCCCCGGTCTCGAGGGCCCGGATGACGGCGCTCATCGGGAGCTTCGCCACCCGGATCGCCCGTCCTTGCGCCGTGGCCTCCCGCTCGGTCATGCCGGCGCGGCCAAGCTGCGGGTCGATGAACACCGTGTAGGGGACGATCCGGTCCCGCGTGCTCGCCTGCTCATGCCTGATGAGATTGGCGTGCAGGATGCGGTAATCGTCGTAGGACAGGTGGGTGAAGCCCGGGCCGCCCTTGACGTCCCCCATCGCGTAGACGCCGGGGACGCTGGTTTCCAGGTACTCGTCGACCTCGATGAAGCCGCGGTCGTCGAGACGGATGCCGGCGGCCTCGGGGGTGAGCGCCTCCGTATTCGGGAGGCGGCCGACGGCCGACAGCAGGTGCGAGCCCTCGAGCTGTCGCTCACCGTCCGCCGTGCGAACGGTCAGCCGCAGGTGGCCACCGGCGGCCGGCTCGACCCGGGCCAGCGTCGACGAGGTCAGGACCGTAATTCCGTCGTCGCGCAAGACAGCGGCGACCTCCTCCGACACGTCCTCGTCCTCGATCATCATCAGGCGCGGGGCGCTTTGGATGATGGTGACCTCGCTGCCGAACCGGCGGAACATCTGCCCGAACTCCACCCCGATGTAGCCGCCGCCGAGGACGATCAGGTGTTCTGGGAGCTCGTCCAGCTCCATGATCGACGTTGAATCGAGCACGGGGACGTCACGCGCGCCGGCGATCGCCAGCGGCCGGGGCCGGGTGCCCGCGTCGATGACGACGACCGGCGCGCTGAGCTGCCGGGTCCCACCGTCGGTCAAGGCGATCTCGACCGCCTTCGCCCCGGTGAAGTGGGCCTCGCCTTCGATCAGGTCAAGCCCCTGCTGCGCCAGGTGACTCGCGTAGTTCTGCCGGGCGCCGGCGACCATGGCCCGTTTGCGCTCGCGCACCGCGGCCAGTTCCACGGATACGGGACCGACACGCACGCCGTACTCGGCGCCGCGACGCGCCTGATAGGCGAGGCGCGCGCTGGCGACCATCGTCTTGGTCGGGGTGCACCCCCGATTCACGCAGACGCCACCGAGTTGGTCCCGCTCGACGAGCGCCACCTTCTGGCCCGCCTTCGCCAGCTCGACGGGGAGGAACCGGCCGCCCTGGCTCGTCCCGATCACGATCGCGTCATAGTGCTCATCGGCCATCTCGTTTCTCCACTCAAGAACCCGGGGCCGGATCGATGGCACCCCCCAGCGGAACGCCATGCATGATTCGACGCATATTCTCGCCGGTCCTCAGGCTCAGCAGCTTCCGTTCCAGCTGGGGGTGGGTTCGCCGCTGGGGAGTCTTCCGACAGCTCTCGCGCGCCACCGAGGACGCGGCCGGCTCGTCCCGAGCCAACGTCCGCCGGGCCTTCGAGAACGCCCAGCAGATGGCAGACTGGGCTGGTGCGCAGCCGGACCTGCAGAGCGCACTCGAATGATCTCCGGCGGCCGACCATGGGGTCTTCGAGACTGCCGAGCAGCTGGTCTCAACGAAGGAGGGGGTGTGATGCGCCGCTTGGTTGATCTCTCGATGCCGGTACACCGAGACATGGTCACGTTCACTCGAGTGCCGGCGCCGACGCTCGTCATGTACGAGAGCTGGACCGAGTTCGCGGAACGGGTCGGCGCCGCCGCGCAGGGCGTCGATTCGCTGACCGCGAGCTACCTCGTCATCGCCAACGACCATGTCGGCACGCACTGCGACGCGGTCCGCCACCTGGTGCCGAGCGCGGGGGGCCCGGAGACGATTCCGCTCGAGTACTGCTTCTCCGATGGGGTCCTGCTCGACTTCCGTGACAAGCCGGCCGGATACGGCATCACGGCCGAGGACATCGAGCGCGAGCTGGATCGGATCGAGTACCGGTTGAAGGAGCGCGACATCGTCCTCATCCAAACCGGCGCGTCCGCCTACAACGAGGACGAGCGCTACCGCACCGACCACAGCGGGATGACGCGGGAAGCCACCCTGCACCTGATCCACCAGGGCGTCCGGATGATGGGCATCGACGCGATCACGTTCGACCCGCCGGTCTGGGCGATGTTCGAACGCAAGCAGTTCTGGGAGGCCCACCGGGTGATGCAGGAGGAGCCCTACTGGCACGTCGAGAACCTCTGCCATCTGGATCAGATCGGCCGCAACCACGGCTTCCAGGTGTCCGTCCTTCCGGTCAAGTGGGTCGACACGACGGCAGCGCCGGTGCGGGCGGTTGCGATCGTCGACGAGTAGCCGGACCTCACCTGGCATCATGGCCGGGATGCCACGCATCGCCGTCGTCGGCAGCCTCAACGTGGACCTCGTCGCCTACGTCGACCACCTGCCGCGGCCAGGGGAGACGATGGCGTCGCGCGCGACCCGGCGCCAGCTCGGCGGCAAGGGCTTCAACCAGGCCGTCGCGCTGCGCCAGCTCGGTGCCGACGTGCTGCTCGTCGGCGCGGTCGGCGACGACGAGGACGGGCGGGCGTTCGAGGCTGAGCTCGATCGCCGCGGCATCGACCGCACTGGCGTCGTCCGTCGTGACGCCGCGACCGGGATGGCCCTGATCACCGTCGACGAGTCGGGCGAGAACACGATCGTCCTCTCCCCGGGTGCGAACCTGGCGCTCGAACCGGACGCGATCAACCTCGCCGACGACGCTGGGGCGGTGCTCGCACAGGGGGAACTGCGAGCGGAAACGACGGCGGCGGCGCTCGCGGCGGCCCACGGTCGTCGGGTGCTCAATGCCGCCCCGGCCAGCCCGGCGCTGCTTCCTGCGATCGCGCACGTCGATCTCCTGATCGTCAACGAGGGCGAGGCGGCTGATCTGGGTGGCGTCGACGCGATCCGCGCTGGGGGCGCGCACGAGGTCGTCGTGACGCTCGGGTCTCGGGGCGC
>JBAPVZ010000298.1:0-4939 GCA_049283435.1 Candidatus Dormiibacterota bacterium | reverse complement strand
GCCCGGCGGTAGGCGCGCCAGCCGTCGGCGCGGCGGCCCTGGCGCACGAGGTGGCGGCCCAATGCGAGCCAGTCCGCCGCGCGCATCGAGGGTGAGCGGCCGCCGACGTGCTGGAGCAGGCGCGCGTGCAGGTGATACAGGCTGATCACGTCCTGGCGGTTGTGCCGGAGCGCCGCCTCCAGCAGCGGGCTCCTCCCCCGGCGCAGGTAGGCGAAGTACGCCTCGGGGACGAGCGCGCTCGGCAGGTCGTCCTCGCGCTCGAAGCCGAGCAGACGCTCCTCCACGGTGTGCAGCGTGCAGCTCTCCAGCCGCTGCCGGAAGAGCGCACGCGTGAGGTGCAGGAGATCCAGGTGCTCGGGGTGGATGAACTCCCCGCCGAGCCGCGCGAGCACCCACCGCGTCCGTACCAGTGGGAGGTCGAACGCGGCGCCGTTGTAGGTCGCCAGCCGTCCCGCCCGCGAGAGCTCTCGTCGCAGCAGCCAGAGGAACGCCGGCTCCCCCGACGGCTCGGCCAGGAACAGCTGGCGGACCTCCAGGCCGTACTCCTGGGGCAGGCAGAGGGCGGCGGCGAAGACCTGGGTCCCGGTGCCGCCCGCGAGCCCGGTCGTCTCGGTGTCGAAGTAGACGTGCGGCTGCGGTGGCGGCGAGCCGGCGACCCGCCCGAACGGGATGACGTCGGACAGGCACCAGGCGAGGCCGAGCGGCGTCTCGATCGGCTCGAAGCCGGGAGGCGCGGTCCGCACGACCTCGGGTCGTGGCGGGGCGGGACTGCGGGCCCCGCTCAGACTGGCAAGGCGTTCGCGGAGAGCAGCCGGAGACATGCGGATTTCGCTCCCTCGGTGGGTGTGGGGCCGATGCAGGAAGGGCAGCCGTCGGCGCAAGGGCACTCACGGACGAGCTCGCCGGCGTCGGCGAGCAGCCGGTCGTGGAGCTGATAGAGGCGGTTCGCGTAGCCGACGCCACCGGGATAGACCTCGTACACCGTCACGGTCGGCCGCAGCGTGGCCGGCGAGCGCACCTCGCTGAGCGCGCCGAGGTCGTGGGGGTCACACATCAGGTGCAGGCTGGCGACCGTGCGCAGCGCGTGCGCCATGCCCTGCAGCCCGGCCTCCAACTCCTCGCGGCCGAGTGCGTCCCAGGCGGCGGTGTCGAACGCGGTCCAGTAGGCGGTCGTGTGCAGGGTCTGCTCGGGCAGGTTGATGGGACCGGAGCCGAGATTCTCGTGCGTGTGGAAGCGGACCTTCTTGAACACGTGCGCCCGGCTGGTGATCTTGACCTCGCCCTGGGCGCGCTCGAGCGTGCCGAGCGGCTCCTGCGCGAACGTCTCCAGCACCTGGACGTTGACCGCCAGCTCGGCGTCCGTGTAGTAGTCGACGTCGACCGGGCGGACATACGCCTTCTTCTGGTCCCAGTCGAGTTGGTCGACGTGGTACTGCGCACCGTCCTGCAGGTAGATCGCCTCCTCGTGGAGGAAGACCGGCGCCGAGAACTGGTCCGTCTCGCCGATCACCTCGGGCCGCGGACCGGAGGTGTCGATGATCACGACGTTGTCGGCCGCCAGGCGCCGCAGCGCGATGCCCTCCGCCGGGAACGCCTCGCTCGACCAGTACCAGCGGCCGCCCGAGCGGCTCGTCACGCCGTCCTCCTCGAACAGCTGGAGCAGCACCTGGATGTCGGCCTGGCCGAACTGCTCCTCCCGTTCGAACGGGAGCTCGAACAGCCCCGCCTGCAGATGCCCGGCGAGCACGAGCAGGTTGTCGGGATCGACGAGGCCGCTCTCCGGGCTCGCGTCGAGGAAGTAGCCAGGATGCCGGACGATGAACTGGTCGAGCGGGGCGTTGGAGGCGACGAAGACGGCGACCGACCCCGAGCGCCGGCCGGCGCGGCCGAGCTGCTGCCAGGTCGACGCGATGCTCCCCGGGTAGCCGACGAGGACCGCCGTCTGCAGGCTGCCGACGTCGATCCCGAGCTCGAGCGCGTTCGTCGAGACGACGCCCCACACCTCGCCCGACCGCAGCCCCGCCTCGATCTCGCGGCGCCGCAGCGGGAGGTACCCGGAGCGGTAGCCGCGGACCCGGCGGCGCGCGTCGAGCCGCGGGTGCAGGTCCTCCTGGAGGTAGCTGAGCATGACCTCGACCTGGAGGCGGCTGCGGCAGAAGACGATGGTCTGGGTCTGCCGGCGGATCCACGGGGCGGCGACGCGGCGCGCCTCCAGCAGCGAGCTGCGGCGCAGGCCGAGGTCCCGATCGACGAGCGGCGGGTTGTAGAAGACGAGGCGGCGCTCGCCTTGCGGGGCACCGGATCGATCCACGAGTGCGACCTGCTCCTGTTCGAGCAGCCGCCCCGCCAGCTCGGCCGGATTCGCGATCGTCGCGGACGTGCAGATGAACGTCGGATGGGAGCCGTAGAACTCGCAGATGCGGCGCAGCCGGCGCAGCACGTTCGCGACCTGACTGCCGAACAGGCCGCGATAGGTGTGGAGCTCGTCGATGACGACGTACTCCAGGCTCGAGAAGAGGCGGCGCCACTTCGTGTGGTGTGGCAGCACGCCGGTGTGCAGCATGTCCGGGTTCGTCAGCACGATGTGGCCGCCGTCCCGGATCAGCGTGCGCCGCCCGGGGGGCGTGTCACCGTCGTAGACGTCGACCTTGACGTCGATCGGCAGGCCACCCGTCAACGTGCTCAGCTCGGTCAGCTGGTCCTGGGCGAGGGCCTTGGTCGGAAACAGGTACAGGGCCCGGCTCGTCGGCCGCTCGAGCAGGCGCTGCAGGACCGGCAGGTTGTAGCACAGCGTCTTCCCGCTCGCGGTCGGTGTCACGACGACGAAGTCCCGGCGGCGCCGCGCCAGGTCGTAGGCCTCGGCCTGGTGCGTGTAGAGGCGCTCGATGCCGCGTCGCCGCAGGGCCTGCTCGAGTGCGGGAGCGAGATCTGCCGGCAGCGGCCGGGTCACGGCCTCCCGCGCCGGGACGCGATGGTCGAGCGTGACGTCGCCGCGCAGTTGGCTCACGTCGAGCGCCGGCGTCGCGCCGTCCGGCAGGGTGAGGTCGCGATCGGAGAGGTCTTGCATGGCGTTGTGGGAGGACGATAACCGAACGCGTGTTCGCGAGCAAGGTCCATGGTAAAGGCTGCACCGGGGCGCGCGCAACGTCACGACCGCGCCGCGACTCGGCCCAGCGCCCGCGGGACGACGGTGCAGAGCGTCGCGCTGGCGCCCCGCGCCGTCACGAACGTCCGGGCGGCCAGGAAGATGGGGGGCGTCACGTCCAGAACGGGCGCCGCCCCCTCAAGGGCGTCGAGCTGGCGTCCAACGTCGCCCATCGAGGAGAGTCGAGATGAAGATCCAGGACGTGCAGGTGATCGTCACCAGCCCGGGACGCAACTTCGTCACGCTGAAGCTGACGACGTCGGACGGGGTCGTCGGGCTCGGCGACGCGACGCTGAACGGCCGTGAGCTGGCGGTCGCGAGCTACCTGCGCGACCACCTCGGACCGCTGCTGCTCGGCCGTGACCCGCACCGCATCGAGGACACCTGGCAGTACCTGGTGAAGGGCACCTACTGGCGAGGCGGCCCGGTCGCGATGGCCGCCGTCGGCGCGATCGACCTGGCACTCTGGGACCTGAAGGGCAAGGCCGCCGGCTTGCCCCTGTACCAGCTCCTCGGCGGCGCCTCCCGCGACGGCGTCCTCGCCTACGCGCATGCGACCGGCCGCGACGTGGCCGAGCTGCTCGACGCCGTGGCACGCCAGCTCGCCCTCGGCTATCAGGCGGTGCGCGTGCAGACCGGGGTGCCCGGGCTGGGCCAGGTCTACGGGGTCGGGGGCGGCGCCGCCTCGGGCGGCTACGAGCCGGCGGGTCGCGGCGATCGCCCCCGGGAGGAGCGCTGGGACAGCGCCGCCTATCTCCGGTTCGTCCCGGGCGTCTTCGAGCGCCTGCGGCAGGAGCTCGGGCCGGACCTCGCGCTTCTCCACGACGCGCACCACCGGCTGACCCCGATCGAGGCCGCCCGCCTCGGGAAGGACGTCGAGCCCTACCGTCTTTTCTGGCTCGAGGATGTGACGCCGGCCGACAATCCGGAGGCGCTGCGCTGGGTTCGGCAGCACACGACCACTCCGCTCGCCGTGGGGGAGGTCTTCACGAGCATCTGGGACGCCGAGCGGCTCCTCCGCGAGCAGCTGATCGACTACCTGCGGACGGCGGTCGTGCACGCCGGCGGCATCACCCCCGCGAGGCGCATGTTCGAGCTCGCCCACCTCTATCAGGTCCGCATCGCGCCGCACGGACCGACCGACACCTCACCGATCAACCTGGCGGCGACGCTGCACCTGGACCTCGCGGTGCCGAACCTCGGGATCCAGGAGCACATGCGTCACGAGCCGCTCGTCGACGAGGTGTTCCCGCATGCCTACCGCTTCCAAGCCGGGTACCTGCATCCGGGGGACGCGCCCGGGCTCGGCGTCGAGATCGACGAGCGGCTCGCTGCCCGCTACCCGTACCAGCCCGCCTACCTGCCGGTCAACCGCCTGCTCGACGGCACGGTGCACGAGTGGTGAGCGCGCTCGGGCGGCGCCGCCTCCTGGCGCACGCCGGTCGCCCGCAAGGGGCCGCCATCCCGCCTCGGCAATCGTTGCCGTGCCGGCAACCGGTGACCGCCGGGTCCGCCCCGGCTTCCCGCGCCGCCTCGTAGGCGGCATCGGAGACCGACGCGTCGGGCAGGCGGCCGCGCGGCTCGGCGACCATCGCCTCGTCGCCGAACGCGACGTCGTAGCCCCACCGGCGGAGCAGGTCGACGACGCGCGCGGCAGTGCGGAACTCGGTGTAGCCGAGCTCCGGGGTGACGATGGAACTCGCGCCGCGGTGCGATCACGTTGATCGCCAAGGTCGCCATTAACCCCTCCTTCCATCGGCTGCCCGCAGGAGGGGCGACCGCACCGCGCAAGTC
>JBAPVZ010000297.1:0-5223 GCA_049283435.1 Candidatus Dormiibacterota bacterium | reverse complement strand
TGCACTTCCTGCGGCCGATCCTCCCCGGGGAGGCCCAGATCGAGACCCGGGTGGAGCGAGCCGGCAGGCGCCTGACCACGGTCACCGCGCGCTTCCTGCAGGGGGAACGACCGGCCGCGCTCGCAATCGGCACTCTGGGAACGGCGATCCCAGCGCCGCTCAGCATCCAGGACCTGACGATGCCCGAGGCCCCGCCGCCGGACGCCGTCCCCTCCCGCACGGCGACCTTCGGAGTCCCGTTCGGGGCCTTCTGGGATCATCGTCCGACGCTCGGCGACCTGCCCTATGCGGGCGCGCCGTCTGCCCTGCTCGGCGGCTGGGTGCGGCTGCGCGAGCCGGCGCCGATCGACGCTCCTCTCGTCGCCGCGATGACCGATTGCTACCCGCCGCCGATCCTCAATCGGATGCGGGCACGGGTCGGGCTGGTCCCCACCGTCGACCTGACGATCCACCTCCGCCGCGACCTGCCCCTCCCCGGCCTGCGCCCCGAGGACTACTGCTTCGCGCTCTTCGGGACGCAGACCGTCGCCGACGGCTACCTGGAGGAGGACGGCGCCGTCTGGGCGCCGGACGGACGCCTGCTCGCACAATCGCGCCAGCTCGCGATCCTGGGTTGATCGCCGGCCCGGCAACGGGAGCCGGGAACGCGCCCGATCCGGCTCGCGTCGATCAGCTCACCGGCAGCAGCGCGACCAGCGACTGCAGTTGCGTCAGGTGCCCGAGCTCGTGGCGGATGATCTGCTCCACGACCTCCTGCACGCTGACCTTGCCCTGCGCCGGGTCCAGGAGCTCCTCCTGCCAGAAGGACGCCGGCATCCCGTGGAGCAGGTCGATCGTGCGCCGGCGAGCGCGCGCAAAATCGCCGAGCTGCTGTTCCATCGGCGGCAGCAGGTCGGGTTCGTGGACCGGCTCCATGGCCTCGCGCAGGCGCACCTCGCGCACGTGGTCGAGCGCGAGACGGCGGAGCAGCGCGTCGATCGCGATCCCGACCTCACACACGTGGCCGATCATCTCCGCGACCGTCGGGAAGCTCGGCCCGTGCCGGTACTGGAGGCGAGGACCGTCCAGCTCGGAAGCGATGTCGGCGGCACGTTCCGGCACCGTCGCGAGTACCGCGAGCAGGTCGACACGCGCCTCGCGGGGCTCTAGCACTCCCGGAGGATACGGCAGCCGCCCCGCTCCGACTGCGGCGCGCCACCGGCCGGCCCGCGGAGCGAGCGGTTGCCGCCCCTCCCGAGCGGCCGCCGCACCTCTCGCGCGCGCGTCGCATACTTGTCGAATGGCGTCAACCACACTGCAGATGACGTGCGAGCGCTGCCACGCCAAGCTCCGTGGCAACGCCGCTTACTGCGAGGAGTGTGGCCAGCGGACGCGTCGTGCCCGCCGGCTGACACGGATCGCCATCCGGATCGAGATCCTCGCGGTCATCCTGACCGCGATCCTGGTCCTCGGCTTCGCGTACGTCTACGCGAAGTAGCCCGCCGCCCGGTTACGAGCGCCGGTAGGTCGCCCGGCCGTCGACCTCGTCCTTGTTCAGGCGCTTGGCGAGATGCAGCCCTTCGACGAGGAACTCGACGACGGCGGCGCGGACCTCGGGGCGGTCCGGCAGGCCGAGCCGCCGAACGGCCGAGCTGATCTCGTCACGGTTGCCGATCGCCCGCTCGTAGGCGGCCGCGGGCAGCGCCTCACCGGCCTCCACGACCTCACCTTCGTCGAACGATGCGACGAGGTTGTCGAACTGGCCGGCGGAGAAGTGACGGCCGAAGACAGCGCTCACCGCCCCGCGGCGGATGCGTTCGACGACCTGGTCGTCCTTGCCCTCGTCGAGCGCCTCGATCTCGACTCGACCTGAGGTCGAGGCGACCAGGAACTCGAGATCCGAGATGCGCGGCACGGCCAGCGGCTCGCCGAGGCGCGCGGCACGCCGCACCGCGTTCGCCTCCAGCGTCTCGAAGTTCGCGATCGACATCCGGACCGAGACGCCCGACGACTGGGAGATGTGCGGGCTGCGGCGCGCCAGGTGCGTCAGCTCGGCCAGGATCTCCTTCATGAACGCGGGGACCAGCACCTCGACGCCGGGCGGCGGCGCTGACGCCTCCTGCTCCATGATCGCGATCTCCTCGCTGATCCGGAGCGGGTAGTGCGTGCGGACCTGGGCGCCGAAACGGTCCTTCAGCGGCGTGATGATGCGCCCGCGCGACGTGTAGTCCTCGGGGTTCGCGCTCGCGACGACGAGCAGGTCGAGCGGGAGGCGGATCAGATGTCCGCGAATCTGGACGTCCTTCTCCTCCATGATGTTGAGGAGACCGACCTGGATGCGCTCGGCCAGGTCCGGCAGCTCGTTGATCGCGAAGATGCCGCGATTGCAGCGCGGGATCAGCCCGTAGTTGAGCGTCAGCTCGTCGGAGAGGTAGCGACCCTCGGCAACGCGGATCGGATCGACCTCACCGATCAGGTCGGGGATCGAGATGTCGGGCGTGGCCAGCTTCTCGCCGTAGCGGCGGTCCCGCGGCAGCCAGTCGATCGGCGTCGCCTCGCCTCGCTCGGCGACGAGATCGCGAGCCTGTGGCGAGATCGGCGCGAACGGGTCGTCGTTGAGCTCCGACTGCAGGACGATCGGGATCTCCTCGTCCAGCAGCTCGACGAGAGAGCGCATGAGGCGGCTCTTCGCCTGGCCGCGCTCGCCGAGCAGGATGAAGTCGTGGTCGGCGAGGATCGCGTTGACGACCTGGGGCACGACCGTGTCCTCGTAGCCGACGAGACCCGACAGCACCGGGCGCCCCGCCCGCAAGCGGGCAAGGACATTCCGCCGGAGCTCCTGTTTCACGGACTCCGGCGCATAGCCCGCTGACCGCAGCTCCCCGAGCGTTGCCGGCTTCGATGCCGCCACGACTCAACTGTACGGGAGATCGGAGGGCTCGGTTGCGCGTGAGCTAGGTCCCAGCTCCCCCTTGCTCGACCGCTGCCTAAACTCCGGAGCGCATGGGGAAACATCTGACGATCGCGGAGCGGTACGCCGGAGCACGTGAGAGCGGCGTTCCGCTCGTGGGCGGCCACCGCGGCAACTCCGCCGAGCTGCCCGAGAACACGATCGCGGCCTACGAGTCGGCGATCGCGCTCGGCGTCGACCTGATCGAGTGCGACGTCCACCTCTCGGCGGATGGCGAGCTGATCGTCATCCACGACCACGCACTGGACCGCACGACGAACGGCTCCGGCCTCGTCCTGCAGCACTCGTTCGAGGAGCTGCGGGCACTCGACGCCGGGCAGGGTCAGCGCCTGCCGACGCTCGCCGAGGTCTGCGACGTCGTGCGGGATCGGGTCGGTCTGTGCATCGAGACGAAGCAGCTCCCACTGCCCTACCTGGGCCTCGAACGGCAGCTGGTCACCGTCCTGCGGGAGCTCGGGATGGTCGACCAGGCGTGCGTGATCTCGTTCTCGCATCCCTCCATCCGGCTGGTGAAGGAGCTCGAGCCGGGGCTCCAGGTGGGCGCGATCGAGGGAGCGCGGCCGATGCGGCCGGTGGAGATCGCGTCGGCGGCGCTCGCCGACATCTACGCGCCGCAGTGGGCAGCGCTGGATCCCGAGCTCGTCGACGAGCTGCACGAGGCCGGCAAGGTCGTCGCGGCGTGGACGGTCGACGACCGCGTCGGCGCCGCCTGGTGCCGGCACTGCGGCCCGGACTCCGTGTTCACGAACCGGCCCCGGGAGATCCTCCCCCAACTCCGCGCCTGACCGCCGCCCTTCCGGGAGGAGCGATAGAATGGCGGCCTGATGGGAGCGTGCTGCGTTGTCCGGCGCCACCGTGTCGACCTCGCGGCGCCGCCGGAGCTGGCGCGACGAGCGCCGGCGCTCTCACGGCCAGAACTTCCTGCGTGACGACCGCCTGCCGGCGCTGATCGCCTCATCCGTGGGCTCTGGCGAGCTCGTGCTCGACCTCGGTGCGGGCACCGGTGCTCTGACCCTCCCCCTCGCGCGACGCGGAGCGCGAGTCGTCGCCGTCGAGTCCGATGCAACGTGGGCCGAGCGGCTCCGCACCCGCGTGCGCGACGCCCGGCTCGCCGGCCAGGTGACCGTCGTCGAGGGAGACCTGCTCGCCGTGCCGCCGCCGGCGACCGCGTACCGCGTCGTCTCCAGCGTGCCGTTTCATCTCACGACCGCCCTCCTGCACCGCCTGCTCGACGATCCCCGAGCCGGGCCTGAGCGCTGTGATCTCATCGTGCAGTGGGAGGTGGCCCGCAAGCGGGCGGCCCAGCCCCCGGACTCGCTGCTGTCCGCGATCTGGGCGCCCTGGTGGGAGACGGAGCTCGTCTGCCGGATACCTCGCACACGATTCCGGCCCGTACCCGAGGTCGACGCCGCCTGGCTCGCGATCAGGCGCCGTGCGCGACCGACGCTCCCCTCGGAGATGGGCGCCGCGTTCGGCGACTTCCTGCGGTCGACTTGGGGCTAAGGCTCTAGGTCATAAATACGGTGATGAATAGGCGATCCTGTTCGGAGCCCGCCATTGGGAGGAACAGGTGCCGAGAAGATCTCCATTCGTCATCGAACTCTCCACCGCTGAACGGAACGAGTTGGAGGCGCGGAGCCGGCGGTATACCTCACCGTATCGACAGGTTGTCAGAGCCAAGATCGTGCTCATGGCTGCTGCCGGGCTGGAGACCCAGACCATCGGCCGCCGCCTCGACCTGCGATTCCAGATCGTGTCCAAGTGGCGCAAACGCTTCTTCGAAGAAGGCCTCGCCGGCCTCGAGGAGCGCTCTCGGACCGGGCGGACCCCGGTTTTTCCCCCCAGAAGTGGTAGTCGCCGTCAAGGCTATCGCTTGTGAGCTGCCGAGCCGATTGGGCTTGCCCTTGTCGCGCCTCCAGGTGACGGACATCCAGTCCGAGGTGGTCAGTCGCGGACTGGTGGCCAGCATCTCCGGTGCCACCATCTGGCGCTGGCTGAACGAGGATGTGATCAAGCCCTGGACGCATCGCTCCTGGATCTTCCCCCGCGATCCCGACTTCGAGGCAGATCGAGACGTGAGCTGGTGCGATGCGTTGCCGCTCGGTGCCCAGCCGGCAGGCGGCCAGGGGACCGTAATCCTTGACAGCGTTCATGATTTCCTGATACCCTTGACAAACGCCAAGGTTTAAGGAGCACAATGGACCTGAGAGACATTGAGAAGGCCGCGCGTGATCAGGGTTGGCGAGTGGAGCGCAACCGCAAGGGGCACCCCG
>JBAPVZ010000296.1:0-2831 GCA_049283435.1 Candidatus Dormiibacterota bacterium | reverse complement strand
GGCAAACGGCCCGTAAATCGCGCTCCGAAGCGACCGCTTGCCGGCAAACGGCCACGTCGTGGTCCTGCCGGGTCGACGTGGAGGGGCCGGGGCAGGGTTGCGGCGCGTGGTCAAACCACTTCCATCGCGAGCTTGTCCATCTCCAGCTGCTGCGGGACCGGCACCGGGTAGTCGCCGTCGAAGCAGGCGCGGCAGAACTCGTCCGCGGTGCCCCGGCCGACCGCGCGCAGCAGGCCCGGGATGGACAGGTAGGCGAGCGAGTCGGCGCCGATCAGCCCTCGCACCTCCTCGACGCTGCGGCGGGACGCGACGAGCTCCTTGGTGGACGCGATGTCGACGCCCATGAAGCAGGGGAAGCGCATCGGCGGACTCGAGATCCGCATGTGCACCTCGGCCGCACCCGCCTTGCGCAGCGCCTCGATCGTCCGGCGGGTCGTCGTCCCGCGCACGAGTGAATCGTCGACGACGACGACGCGCTTGCCACGCAGCGAGCGTCGCAGCGGGTTCAGCTTGAGCAGGACGCCGGCATCGCGCAGCGACTGGTCGGGCTGGATGAACGTGCGGTTGATGTAGCGCGACTTGACGAGCCCCTCGCGGTACGTGATGCCCGACTCCTCGGCGTAGCCGATCGCGGCCGGGGTGCCGGAGTCGGGCACGCCGAACGCGATGTCGGCCTCGACGGGCAGCTCCCGCGCCAGCTCGCGGCCCATCCGGAGCCGTGCCTCCTCGAGCTCGCACGACTTGAGCACCGAGTCGGGACGAGCGAAGTAGATGAACTCGAAGATGCACATCGCGTGGCGGCCGGCGCGCTGGAACTGGTGGCTGGTCACGCCGTGGTCGTCGAGCCGCACCATCTCGCCCGGCTGCACCTCGCGCACGAACGTCGCGTTGACGGTGTCCAGGGCACAGCTCTCGGAGGCGACGACGTGCGCCGGCTGCCCGCTCGCGAGCGGCAGGAAGCCGAGACAGAGCGGCCGGAAGCCGTACGGGTCGCGCAGCGCGATGATGCAGTCGCGCGTGACGACCGCGCAGGCGTAGGCGCCGACGAGCCGGCTGAACACCCGCGTCAGCACGTCGTCCCAGTCGAGGCCATGGGTGCGCTCGATGAGCCGGGCGACGACCTCGGTGTCGGTGCCGGAGTCGAACGGGACGCCGGCCTCCGCCAGCTCGCGGTGGATCGCGTCGGCGTTGATCAGGTTGCCGTTATGGGCGATCGCACCGGGTCCGAGCGTCGGGTGCTCGAAGGTCAGCGGGTGCGCGTTCTCGCCGCGGCTCGCGCCGGTCGTCGAATATCTGGTGTGGCCGACGGCGGCGACGCCGGGCAGCTCCCGGAGCGATGCCGGGTCGAAGACCTGCGTGACCAGGCCCATGCCGCGGTGCGTGCGGACGGTGCGGCGATCCCCGACCGCGATCCCGGCCGACTCCTGACCCCGGTGCTGCAGCGAGAAGAGGCCGAAGTACGTGAGGTTGGCGACGTCGACCTGGTCCGAATGGATGCCGAAGATCCCGCACATCAGACAGCCCTCCTTCGCGTTCCGCTCACCGGCTACCGACCTGCCTCGGCCCCCGCTCCAGGCCGCCGAGCCAGGCTTCCCGCAGCAGCGCCAGCGGGACATCGAGCTGGCGCTCGAACCGGATATGATCCCCGCCGGCCAGCCCGAGCAGATGCAGCTCGACCTTGAGCCGGCGGGCGAGACTCTGCAGCTCCGGCATCGCCACCGCGGTCGCGCTGACGACGAACCGGCCCTGCGACTCGGCGAAGAACTGGGTGTCGAGCCCGAGCGCGCCGTCGGGCTGGAACGTCGACGCCCGGATTCCGATGTTGCCGAGCAGGCAGCTCTCGGCGAGCGCCGTCAGCATGCCGCCCTCGGCGACATCGTGGGCCGAGCGCAGCATCCCCGCCTGGGCGGCATCGCGCATGAACTCGTGCACCGCGCGCTCTCGCACCAGGTCGACCTGCGGCGGCCGGCCGGGGTCGTCACCGCCGAGCACGCGGACGTACTCGGAGCCGCCGAGATCGTTCCCCGTCTCGCCGACGAGCAGCACGAAGTCCCCCTCGTCGAGGAGCCCCGCCGACAGCCGCCGTTCGACGTCGTCGAGGACGCCGACCATGCCGATGACCGGCGTCGGGTGAATGGGCAGGATCGTCTCCCGGGCCGACCCCGGCTCGCCCGAGCGCGCCTCGTTGTAGAGGCTGACGTTCCCGCTCACGACCGGCAGCTCGAAAGCACGGCACGCGGTCGCAATGCCGGCGACGGCCTCCTGGAGCTGCCAGAAGATCTCCGCCCGCTCCGGATTCGCGAAGTTCAGGCAGTCGGTGACGCCGAGCGGTCGAGCGCCGGTCGCGAGGATGTTGCGAGCCGCCTCGCAGACGGCGATCTGGGCCCCCAGGTAGGGATCGAGCTCGCAGTAGCGACCGTTGCCGTCGATCGTGACCGCGAGCGCGCGCGGCGTGCCGGGCACCCGGATCAGCGCCGCGTCGCCGCCGGGGGGTACCAGCGTCCCGTTGCCGACCATGTGGTCGTACTGGCGGATCACCGGCCAGCGGCTGCACAGGTTGGGGCTCGCGAGCAGGCGGAGCAGCGAATCGCCGGGGTCCGGCGACCGGCTCGCGCGCCGGCCGTTGAGCGGGAGGATCCGGCTCTCCTCTCGCTGGCGTGCCTCCAGCTGCCGCAGCGGCACGCCGTCGGTGAGCAGCGCGACCGGCACCCGGGCGACCTCCGCCCCCCGATCGAGGATCGTGAGATCGCCGTCGTCGGTCACCTCGCCGACACGCACCGCGTGCAGCTCCCAGCGGTCGAAGAGGTCCTCGACGCGGCCCTCCTCGCCAC
>JBAPVZ010000295.1:0-3599 GCA_049283435.1 Candidatus Dormiibacterota bacterium | reverse complement strand
CGTCGACCGACCAGTCGAACACCGCTCGGTAGAAGGCGGCAGAGGCGGCTACGTCGAGCGCCGGCAGCTGCAGATAGCCGATCTGCCCGTGCTGGACGCGCGGCCCGGGAGCGCGCGGATCAGTGGTGGTCACCTGGAGGTTCTCCTTCGAAGAGTCGAGGCCGATGGCCGGTCGTCAGGAACGAGGAGGCGGGCGACGGAGGCGGCGAACCAGCGCTCGTACTCCGCGGTGCCCCAGCGACGCCGGCGGGTGAGCCGCTCGAACACCACCGAATCCATGAGCACCCACACGGTGTCGACGGCCTCTGGCTCATCGACGTCCTGCCGGAGGGGCGCCAGCCGCCGCAACCCGTCGACGATCCACTTCGCCGTGGTGGCTCGCTGGGCACTCATTCGCTCGGCCAGCAACGCCAGCTCCGGGTCGGTGGCCGCTCCCTCGAAGACGGCCACGACCAGTCCCGAGGACCTTGCCTGGGCGGCGGCGACGGCACGCGCGACCAGGGACAGGAAGGCGTCGACGCCCACCGCCTCGGCAGCGACGGCGGCCCAGGCACGATCGAGCACCGGAACCGGCTCGTCGTCACCGGCGATGGCGACGTCGATGGCTGCCTTGAGGAGCCCGGCCTTGGTTCCGAACAGCGCCTCCACGGTCGCCACCGACACCGCTGCCTCGGCGGCGACGGCTCGCATCGTCGCCGCTCCGTAGCCACCCGCCAGAAACACCGCCGTAGCACCGTCGAGCACCCGCCGGCGGGTCTGGCGCGCCTGTGCCTCCCGGCGGCTCGACCGATACGCACGGCGCGCCGGTCGCAGAGCTATCGCCATTCTCCCAGTATTGACTATGGTCAGCCCATAGTCAATCTCACGGGACTATCCGCTCGCCACCGGCGCCGGTCGCCGGGTGGGAGGCGGCCCTACTCCTGACGCCTCGCGATGTGAGGAACGTGGCCGCGCCGGTAGACGAGCAGCGTCCGCTTGAACGAGATGACGACCTCGCCGCGCTCGTTGCAGCCCTCGGTCCGGACGGTGACGACGCCGACCTGCGGGCGGGAGCGCGATGGGCGCAGCTCCAGCACCTCGGAGCGCGAATAGATCGTGTCGCCCTCGAAGACCGGGTTGGGCAGGCGCACCTCGTCCCAACCGAGGTTGGCCATCACGTTCTGCGAGATATCCGTCACGCTCTGCCCGGTGACGAGGGCGAGCGTGAAGCAGGAGTTGACGAGGGGGCGTCCGAATTCGGTCTGGGCTGCGTAGTTGCGGTCGACGTGGATCGGCGCGGTGTTCTGCGTCAGCAGCGTGAACCATGCGTTGTCGGTCTCGGAGACCGTCCTGCCGAGCGGGTGCTCGTAGACGTCGCCGACCTGGAAGTCCTCGAAGCAGCGCCCTCGCCATCCTTCACGCACCGGCATCTTGCCCCTCCTCGCGTCAGCCGCCGCCGGTCCAGCGCCCGGCTGGATCGAGGCGGCGCATCTCGGTCAGTTCCTCCGGCGACGGCGGCACGGTCGGAGGTGCCCCCCGCTCGGCGCCGTCCAGCGGCCAGCCGGTCGCGTCCTCGACCTCTTCGAAGGTGTGCCCCGGGTGGATCGAGGCGAGGCGAGCGGGGCCCCCCTGGGGAGGGAATCGGAAGACGGCGAGCGTCGTCACCAGCGCGGTCGGCCCGCCGCGGGGCAGTCCGTGCCGGCGCCGCCACCCGGGCGCCCCGTCCCCGTGGCCGGGTGAGGTCACGTAGGAGACGCGCTCGACCAGCCGCCGCCGCTCGTGCGTCATCAGCGTCACCCATCGGTTGGACAGGATCGCGATGTCGGCACCGCCACCGCTGCCCGGCAGTTTCGTGCGTGGGTGGGCGGGATCTCCGACATAGCTCGTGTTGAGATTCCCGAAGCGGTCGATCTCGGCGCCGCCGATGAAGCCGAGGTCGACCTCGCCCTGCGCCAGCAATGCCATCAGATTCGAGGTGCGGGTCGACCAGCGCGACCCGACCACGTTCGGCGGGTCCCCCATCGTCGCCAGGTACCCGTCCGCCGGTTCGCCGCGCAGCAGGCCGATCTCGTAGAGCGCCCGCGCGGCCGGCGCGTGCGTGCGCCGCGCGACCCCGAACGCGAGCATCGGCAGGCGCATGCCGACGAAGACGAGATCACCATCCGCGATCTCGCGCGCCGCCGCCGCGACCATCAGCTCGCCCGGCGAGGGGGCCGCTGCATCACGCATCGGCGAAGTCGACCGGGGCCGACAGCAGCTGGCGCCGCATCCGGAGTCCGGCCCCGTCGATGCGGCGCAGATAGGCGGCTCGGTCGCGGACGCCGAGTACCCACTCCGCGAGCCATTGCTGGAAGCCGTCCACCGTCCGGGTTCGACGGTGGTAGTCGGCGAACATCGCATCGTCGCGCCGCCAGTAGCCCTGCAGGGGCGAGGGGTGCGCGCCGCCCGGCTCGTGGACGACGGCGGCGACCTTCGTCTCCGGGACGAGGATCCGGTTCGGGTCGGACAGGGTCACCGACGGGTCGACGACCTCCTCGGTGACGAGCAGGACGCGACGAGCGGCGAGCGCCGCCTCCTCGGCGATGCCGAGCGGCCCCCACTGGTGCGCTCGACCGTCGGGGTCGCAGCGCTGGACGTGGAGGATCGTGACGTCCGGCCGCACCGCCCGGACGCGCACCACGCCGCCATCGAGCTCCAGGCCCGGGTTGGTGGCCAGGAGATCGGTGCCGAGCAGCGTGCGCGTCGGGATGTAGGGCGAGCCCCACGCGCCGGCCCAGAGCGCCAGGCTGATCGAGAAGTTCGTGTGATCCCAGATCTCGACCGGCCGCGGCGTGCCCTCCTCGGCGGCGCGCCGGTAGCAGTGCCCGAGTCCCTGCGAGACGTTGCCGACCCAGGCCGCGCACACGCGCCGCACGCACCCGGCCCCAATCAGTTGATCGAACAGGAGGTCGGAGATCGGCCCGACCAGGGTCAGGTCGCAGCGGCCCTGCCGGATCAGCTCGTGCCCGGCGGCAAAGGGGATCGCCGCCTCGAGCGAGCACCCGATCGCGACGGTCGAGCCGTTGGGCACGAACCGCCGCACCGCCTCCGGCATATCAAGGATCTTGCTCACGACGGGCGACCACCGACGGCGCGACAGCGCCCGGCCGCTCTCCTCAGCGGCCGCGGGGGGAGGTGATGCGGGAAGCTTGCGCCGCCGCATCTCCCGACCTTGTCAAGGGCCGAAGGGCCGAAGGCGCACCCTTGACAAGGTCGTTCCGGGGGGGTGCCCCCCCAGACGATCCAACCGCCCAACTGGCCTCGCCGGGTTGGGCAGCCCACCCGTCGCAAGCTGGCACTGCATCCCCAGCGGCCCCGGCTGCGCGCGCGGCAACACCCGCCCACGCACGCAATCCCACCGCCCACCTGGCCGCGCCGGCCTGAGGAACCCATCGCCCCCGCACTCAGAAACCGGTCGGGCACCACGGGGTCGCCTCGGCGCCGAACAGTTGATCCGCTCGCGCGAGCGTTCCCGGGCGCAGCTCGTCGATCAGGCCCGCCGCGGCGAGCGTGCTCGGCCGCTGACCGCCGAGGTAGATCGCGCCGAGCGCCGCCGCGTCCAGCGCCAGGTCGGCCTCGCG
>JBAPVZ010000294.1:0-4652 GCA_049283435.1 Candidatus Dormiibacterota bacterium | reverse complement strand
TGGCAGTTCGGTGGCTGGAACAACGTGTACTCGATCCAGGTGCATCGCCCGCTCGAGGGCCTCGCCGGGCCACTCCTGATCACGGCCATGCTCTACGTGCGGATCTAGCCGCGCCCGGCCGCGGGCGTCGGGATCCGGGGCCTTCATATACTGAGGCCGCGATGGCCGAGGTCGAGGAAGAGGTGGCGGAACGCGTGGACCAGGACGAAGAGCAGCGTCGGGACCCGCTCTACGTGCTGCGTCATTCCGCGGCCCACCTGCTCGCCGCGGCTGTGACGCAGCTCTTCGGAGGTGTCAAGTACGCGATCGGGCCCCCGGTCGAGAACGGCTTCTACTATGATTTCGAGTTCCCAGGGCCGATCTCCGAGAAGGATCTGCCACGCATCGAGAAGAAGATGGCGGAGTTGGTGCGGCGGCGGGTGCCGTTCGAGCGCCGGGAGCTCCCGCGCGCTGAGGTGGTGCGGCGCTTCACCGAGCTGGACCAGCCCTACAAGCTGGAGATTCTCGACCAGGAGGCGGCCGGCGAGGAGATCCTCTCCTGCTATACGACCGGCGACTTCTTCGATCTCTGCCGGGGGCCGCACGTGCCCGACGCGGGGGCGCTGCGTGCCGTCAAGCTGCTGCGGCTCGCGGGGGCCTACTGGCGTGGCGACGAGCACCGCCAGCAGCTGACCCGCATCTACGGCACGGCCTGGCCGACCCGCGAGGAGCTCGACGCCTATCTGGCCGCGCTCGCGAGCGCCGCGCAGCGCGACCACAAGAAGCTGGGGCGCGAGCTGAAGCTGTTCGCCCTCGACGAGCGCGCCGGCCAGGGCAACGTCCTCTGGCTGCCGAACGGTGCGACCGTGCGCCGCGAGCTGGAGCGGTGGATCGTCGACGAGCAGCTCGCCCGCGGCTACCAGCACGTGATCACACCGGTCACCGCGAACCTCGACGTCTACCGCCAGAGCGGGCACGCGAAGCTCTACGCCGACGTCATGTACCCGCCGATGGTGACCGAGGAGGGGCAGGAGCTGGAGCTACGGCCGATGACCTGCCAGCACCACATCATGGTGTACCAGCACGAGCCGCGGAGCTATCGCGATCTGCCGGTGCGGATCGGTGAGGTCGCGAACCTCTACCGCTGGGAGAAGTCGGGCGAGCTGATGGGGATGATCCGGGTCCGCTCGTTCGCGCTCAGCGACGCCCATCTATTCTGCGCCCCCGAGCAGATCCATCAGGAGGTGCTTGACGCGCTGCACCTGAACCAGGACCTGCTCCGCACGCTCGGCGTCACCGACTACTCGTTCCGGCTCTCGGTGCGCGATCGCGAGCACGCGAAGTGGGTCGGCACCGACGAGCAGTGGGCGCACGCGGAGTCGGCGTTGATCTCCGCGCTGGAGGCCGCCGGTGCGTCCTACACCGTCGGTCGCGGCGAGGCGGCGTTCTACGGGCCGAAGATCGACTTCCAGGTTCGCGACGCCGCCCGTCGCGAGTTCACGAACAACACGATCCAGGTCGACTTCCAGAACCCGGAGCGCTTCGAGCTCGTGTACACGGCGGCGGACGGCGAGGGTCACCGGCCCGTCATGCTGCACTGCGGGCAGGGCTCGATGGAGCGGCTCGTCGCCTACCTGATCGAGCACTACGCGGGTGCCTTCCCGACCTGGCTGGCGCCGGTGCAGGTCGCGGTGCTGCCGATCACCGACGAGCAGCTCGGCTACGCACGCGAGGTCGCCGAGCGGCTGCGGGGCGCCCGGGTACGCGTCCAGCTCGACGAGAGCTCCGATCGTGTCGGCAAGAAGATCCTCTCCGCGCAGGGGCAGAAGGTCCCGTACATGCTCGTGCTCGGCCAGCGCGAGGCCGAGGCCGGCGAGGTGAACCTGCGGCGGCGCAGCGGAGAGCAGAGCTCGGTCACGCTCGACGCGTTCCTCCCCGAGCTGCTGGCGGAGATCGCCGAGCGGCGGCTCAGCTAGGCCGGTTGCTAGCCCGGGGCAGCCCAACTCCCCCCGACTGGTGGCGCTCGCCTGACTGCGAGCGCGGCAGCGCCCGCGAAGCGGCGAAGCGGACCCTTGACAAGCTCGTTCCGGGGGGACGGAGTCCCCGAGACGGTGCAACGGCCCAACGACCGATGTGTCGAGTGGGCACGCGCACGCGGGTTGTTTGGCCGGGCCGGCGCTGTGGTACGATCCACACCGAAGCAGGGGTCCGCCCCTCACCTCGACGGTTGCGGGTGGTCCGTAACTCGACCAGGTTGAATTTGCGGATGGCCTGCGCCGTCCGTTTTTTGTTTTGGAGGTTTGACACCACATTTTGATCGACGAGGTACAGCCCCATCGCCTTTAGGGAACTCCGGACCAACGAGCAAATCCGCACCAACGAGGTGCGGCTGATCGACGACAAGAACAATCAGCTGGGCGTGCTCAGCCTGTCGGCGGCCCAGCGGATCGCTGGTGAGAAGGGGCTCGATCTGGTCGAGGTCGCGCCACAGGCGCGTCCTCCGGTGTGCCGGCTGATGGACTATGGGCGCTTCAAGTTCGAATCGATCAAGAAGGACAAGGACCAACGGCGCCGGCAGGCGACGACGCAGCTGAAAGAGATGAAGCTGCGCCCGAAGATTGCCACCCACGACTTCGACACCAAGTTCAAGGGTGTCAGGCAGTTCCTGGAGCAGGGCGAGAAGGTCAAGGTCACGATCATGTTCCGGGGCCGCGAGATGGTCCACCAGGACCTGGGCCGGCGCTTGCTGGACCGGGTCGCGGACGCCGCCAAGGAGATGGCGATGGTGGAGCGAGCGCCGATCATGGAGGGGCGGAACCTGCACATGATCCTCGCGCCGACCCGCAAGCCCCAGGAAGCAGCCAAGCGGACGCAGGAAGCGCCCAACCCGCAGAAGGAGGCCCCTCTACCCAGTGCCTAAGCTCAAGACCCGGAAGGGCATGGTCAAGCGAATTCGGGTGACGAGGAACGGCAAGCTCGTTCGCGTCGGCGCCTGGAAGAACCATATCCTCACCAAGAAGTCGGCGAAGCGCAAGCGGCTGATGAACAGCCCGACGCTCGTCCATCCGGCGGACCGCGGCGAGGTTCGCCGCTCACTGGGAATCTGAGCCTTGGCACGGGTCAAGCGGGGCACGGTCGCGCACCGCAAACACAAGTCGGTCCTCCAGCGAGCGAAGGGCTATCGCTTTTCGCGCAAGCTTCTCTTCAAGCCGGCCAACGAAGCCCTGCTGCACGCGCTCGCCTATGCGTTTCGCGACCGCCGGCAGCGCAAGCGCGACTTCCGCAAGCTCTGGATCACGCGCATCAACGCCGCCACCCGGCAGTCGGGCATGCCCTACAACCGATTCATGCACGGGCTCCGGCAGGCCGGGGTCGAGATCGATCGCAAGATGCTCGCGGACCTCGCCGTCCGCGACACCGGTGCCTTCGAGGCGCTGGTAGAGGTCGCGAAGCAGCACCAGGCCTGAGATCCCCGACGAGATGCTGCCGGCTTCATCTCGCCCGGCACCCTCTCGCCCAGGAGTCGCGGAGACCGCGGAGACCGTGGTGGCAAGAGCCTCTCCAAGGGCCTCTCATGGGTGACGTGCCGGACGTGATCGGGCCCGGCAACGAGCTCGTCGGCCGGCTGCGGCAGCTGGCGCGCCGCCGCCCACCGGGCACGGTTCTCCTCGAGGGCCCGCGGGTCGTCGAGGAGGCGGTCCGCCAGGGGGCGGTGCTCTCGCTGCTCGCGGTGCGCGAGGGCGTCGCGTACCAGGCCCCTGCCGCACGCAAGGTCCGGCTCGCACCGCGGGCGTTCGACGCGATCAGCCGCACCGTCACGCCGCAGGGGGTGCTCGGCGTCGCCGCCGAGCCCCAGGCGACGGTCGGCGCCGTGCTCGGTGCGGCGCGTGAGCAGGGGTGGCCGTTGGTCGTGCTCGACGGGATCCAGGATCCAGGCAACGTCGGCACGATCTGCCGCACGGCGGCCGCCGCCGGAGCGCCGGCCGTTGCCGTGCTCGACGGGAGCGCCGACCCGTTCGGACCGAAGGCGGTCCGCGCGTCGGCCGGTGCGGTGTTCGCGCTGCGCGTCGCCCGCGGACGCTGGGAGGAGCTGGCGGACGTGCCCGGCTGGGGCGCCACGGCGTCCGGGGGCAGGGCCCCCGAGCAGTGCGAGCTGCGCGCCGGCGACGTGCTCGCGCTGGGCAGCGAGGCGCATGGACTCCGCAGGCAGGATCTCCAACCCGTCACAATCCCCATCGCAACCGGCGTCGAGTCACTGAACGTCGCCGCCGCGGCTGCGATCCTGCTCTTCGAGTTCCGCCGGAGGCTCACCGCATGACCGACGTCCGCCAGCGCCCGCACGAGATCGCCGAAGCGGCGCGTGCCGAGATCGAAGGCGCGCCCGATCGCGCGGCGCTGGAGCACCTCCGCATCGCCTACCTCGGGCAGCGGTCGGAGTTGATGGCGATCCCGCGCACGATCAAGAGCCTGCCCGGCGAGCAGCGCTCGGAGACCGGAAAGGCGTTCAACGCGGCGCGCCAGGCAATCGAGCAGGCGCTGGAGGAGCGCTCGAGGGCGCTGGAGGACGCGCGCCTGGAGCATCTGGAGGAGCTGGAGTCGATCGACGTCACCTTCCCCGGTACGCCGACGGGGGCGGGGCGTCCGCACGTGCTGACGCAGGTGCAGCGCGAGGT
>JBAPVZ010000293.1:0-5732 GCA_049283435.1 Candidatus Dormiibacterota bacterium | reverse complement strand
GGCCTGGACGCCGCCGCCTCCGCGATCGGCGGCAACGGGGTGGTCGCGGATCTGACGACGGAAGCCGGCTGCGCCGACGCGGTCGCCGCCTGCGGCGAAGGCCCGGACGTGCTCGTCAACAACCTGGGGCTGCGCGCCGGGTCGAGCTGGGAGGACACCGGCGTCGCCGAGCTCGAGGCGGCGATGCGCGGGAACCTCTACCCGGCGGCCCGCCTCAGCCTGCTCGCTCTGCCCGCGATGCGTCGGCGCGCCTGGGGTCGCATCGTCGTCGTCTCCTCGATCTTCGGTCGCGAGGCGGGAGGCGCCCCGGCGTACAACGCGACCAAGGCGGCCGAGCTCAGCTTCGTCCGCTCGCTCGCTCGGGCGACCGCCGAGGCCGGCGTCACCGTCAACGCCGTCGCCCCGGGGCCGATCCTGTTCGAGGGCGGTTCGTGGTGGCGCCGGCGGCAGGCCGATCCGGACGCGATCGACGCCTTCGTCCGCCGCGAGCTGCCGCTCGGCCGGTTCGGCACCGTCGAGGAGGTGGGGCAGGTCGTCGCGTTCCTCTGTTCCGAGCCGGCGAGCCTCGTGACCGGGGTCTCGCTGGCGGTGGATGGGGGCCAGTCTCGAAGCAACATCTGATCGCCGGTGCGTGGGCCCACGAGAACGGGCGCCGGCACGGGAGGGAGGAAGCCATGGCAGGCAGGATGCAGATCGGCTACAACACACCGGCGGGCGAGCGCGGCGTCGAACGCGTCGACCCGGCGACGTTCGCTCGCGACCTGCACGCGGTGTGCGACGTCGCGAGCGAGATCGCGGACGCGTTCTGGGTGCCCGACCACCTGATGCGCGGGGCGTCCTACCGGCTCGAGTGCTGGACGCAGCTGACCTGGCTCGCCGCCCGCTACCCGCGCCAGCAGCTCGGCGCCGTCGTCATGTGCAACTCCTACCGGCACCCCCCGCTCGTCGCCAAGATGGCGGCGACCGTGCAGGAGCTGAGCAGCGGCCGGTTCGTGCTCGGCTACGGCGCCGGCTGGCTGGAGGACGAGTACCACGCCTACGGCTACGAGTTCCCGTCCACGCGCCGCCGCATCGAGCAGATGGCCGAGGGGATTCAGGTGATCCGAGCACTGTGGACGCAGGAGAACGCGACGTTCGAGGGCGCGCACTACCAGGTTCGCGACGTCCACTTCATCCCCCGGCCGGCGCCGGTGCCGCCGGTCATGATCGGCGGCGACGGCGAGCGCTACCTGCTCCGGGCGGTCGCCGAGCACGCCGACTGGTGGCTCGCCTTCTCCCGCGGCGCGGAGACGCTGCGGCACAAGCTGGAGGTGCTCGCGCAGCACTGTCACGACGTCGGTCGCGACCCGGGCGAGATCGAAAAGGTCTATCCGCTCACCGTCTTCCTGGCTCCGACCCGGCGCGAGGCGGAGGCGATGGCCGGTCACCGTCTGGAAGGCAACGACCCCCCGTTCGCCGGGGACCCGGTCGAGCTGCGCGAGCATCTGCAGGCGATCCAGGGTCTCGGCTTCCAGCACGTCGCGCTCGCGTTCGGCGGTTTCCCCGACACCGCCGACCTGCGTCTCTTCGAGCGTCAGGTGCTGCCGCACTTGCGCTGATCCCCCGAGCGCAGTCCCGCGGGCGAGATCCGAGCCGGTGCGCCGCAGTCCGCCAGGCTCGCACCGCTCCGCGCGGACCGCAACCGCACCGTCCTGCGGCAGCGTCGCTCCGCCCGGAGTGTCAGTCGACCTCGCGCGCGACCGGGGTGATCGGGACGTCGAACTCCATGGTGAAGAGATCGGACAGCTCGCGCGCCGCCCAGAGCGCCTGCTGCGGCTCGTCGCGCGCGGCCAGTTCCAGGTCGTAGCCGTCCCCGTTCGCGACCAGCGTCGCGCGCTCGACGATCTGGTAGTGCTCCAGGTCCAGCGCGTCGGCCAGGCGCAGCAGCGAGCCGAGCCGCCGCACGAGGCGGCGATCGTCGGGTTCGAGGGCCATGTACTCGCCGTGATGGCCGGCCGGCAGCGCCTTGCGGTGATAGCGGGCGATGTTCGCCATCAGCCGCCGCTCGCGCGCGCTGAAGCCGTCGAGGTCGGCGTTGCCGATGATGTACAGCGAGTGCTTGTGGTGCGCCGACTGGGCGACCGCGGCGCCGACGTCGTGGAGCAGGCCCGAGAAGTAGAGCAGCTCGCGCTCCGCGTCCCCGAAGCCGTGCCGGTCGCGCGTCTGGTCGAACAGCGAGAGCGCGAGATCGGCCACCAACCGGGAGTGCGGCTCGTCCCAGGCATAGCGCTGGGCGAAGTCGAGCACGGCCGCATGCCGCAGCGAGTGCGGTGCCTCGACCGCGGCCGGCGCCGCGCCCTCGTGCCGCCGCAGCTGCTCGATGATGATGCCCTCGCGCAGCGCCCAGGGGGCGAGCACGAACTGGTCCAGCGCGAAGGCCTGCATGGCGAGCGCCGCGAGCTGCGATCCGGCGACGACGTTCTCCGCCCGCAGGCGGTCGAGGCCGCTCATCCGCGACCGCTGGCGCTGGGTCGAGCGGGCAAGCCGTCCAGCGAGCACGTTGACCGTTTCCGCGGTCAGCACCGGAGCCGTCCGCCCGTCGATCCCGGCGAACCCGAACCGCGCCGACGGCGGGACCGTTCCCGGCAGCTCCTCGGCGACCCGCGCCAGCGTGCGAAACGTCTTCGAGGTCGCGCACACGAGGTCCCAGGGCTGCTCGCGGATCTGCTGTGCGAGCTGGCCGAGCAGGTGCAGCCCGTGCTCGCGGAGCGCGACGAGCTCCGCTTCGGTGGGCGGGTCGGAGCGCATGAAGCGGCGCGTCAATCGGGTCGCCCCGAGCGGCAGGCTGTCGAGCACGTCCGGCCGATCGCTCTCGCCGCCCGCGATCTCGAAGCTGCCGCCGCCGATGTCGAGGACGAGGAGGCGCCGCCCGGCGAACGCGGCCCAGGTCCGCGCCGCGACGTAGGTGAGCCGCGCCTCCTCGATGCCCGGCAGCACCTTGACCGGGACGCCGGTCACCTCCCGCACCCGGCCGAGCGCCTGCATCCCGTTCGTCGCCTCGCGTATCGCCGAGGTCGCGAATGCGGTCATCGCGTCGGCGCCGCGGTCGGTCGCGAACTGTCGAAGCCGCGCCACGGCGCCGATCAGCCGCTCGATCGCCTCCTCCGGTAGCTCCATCGACGGGAACGCCGCCTCGGCCAGCTTCAGCACCTCACGCTCGTCGTCGACGGGCGTGAACGTTCCATCCGGCCGCCCGTCGACGACCGCGACATGCGCCGTGTTGGAACCGATGTCGAGGATTGCGAGCCGCGTGCTCTCCGTCACGATCTCAGAGCCTAACGCGGGGCGGGGCACCCGGGGCCACGCCGCGGACCCCGATCAGGCCGGCTGGTACGTCTTCTCGATCGGCACGCCGACTGCATTGCCCCACTCGGTCCAGCTGCCGTCGTAGTTGGTGACGCGGTCGTAGCCGAGCAGCTCGTGGAGGACGAACCAGGAGTGGCTGGAGCGCTCGGCGATGCGGCAATAGACGACGACGTCGCGTTCCGGGGACACGCCTTCGCCGCCGTAGAGCTCGCGCAGTGCCTCCTCCGACTTGAACGTGCCGTCCTCGTTGACCGCCCGCCCCCAGGGGATGCTGCGGGCGCCGGGGATGTGGCCCCCGCGCAGGACGCCCTCCTGCGGGTAGGCCGGCATGTGCGTGACCTTGCCGCTGAACTCGTCCGGGCTGCGTACGTCGACGAGTGCGACGGTTCCGTTCTGGACGCCAGGCAGGCGGGCCAGCACCTGGTCGCGAAAGGCGCGGATCGACTCGTCGCGCTGGCCGACCGGATGCTCGACCGGCTGCACCGCCGGAACCTCCTTGGTCAGGGTTCGCCCGTCGGCCTCCCACTTGACCCGGCCGCCGTCGAGGAGCTTCGCCCGCGGGTGTCCGCTGTACTGGAAGAACCAGTACGCGTATGCCGCCCACCAGTTGGACTTGTCGCCGTAGAGCACGACGTCCGTGTCGGCGCCGATGCCGAGCCTGCCCAGCAGCTGCGCGAACTGCGCCGGTGCGATGAACTCGCGCTCGACGGGGTGCCAGAAGTCGCGCTGCCAGTCGATCTCGAGCGCGCCCGGGAGGTGACCGGTCCGGTAGAGCAGGACGTCCTCGTCCACCTCCAGGATCCGGACCGACGGGTCGTCCAGGTGCTGCTCGACCCAGTCCGCGCTGACCAGAACGTCCTTCGCGTATGCCATCTCGATCACTACTCCCTGTTTGCGACTGCCGGTCGGGGCTGCGCGGGGCGGCCGATTGACGGGCCAGTGTCCTAGGCTAGGCGCAGATGACGGCGCCACCCCTCCCCTCGAAACTGCAGGAGGTCGTGGATCTGTTCCGCGGTACTCCCGCAGACGGGCGTCTGGACCTGCTGCTGGAGTTCAGCGAGTCGCTGCCCGAGCTGCCCGAGCGCTACCGGGAGCGCCCCGAGCTGCTGGAATCGGTACCCGAGTGCCAATCGCCCTTCTTTCTCGCTGCCGACGTCGAGGACGGCCGCGTCGCGCTTCGCTTCCAGGTGCCGAAGGAGACGCCGACCGTGCGCGGCTACGCGGGCGTCCTCGACGACGGGCTCTCCGGCACGACCCCCGAGGAGGTGCTCTCGGTGCCGGACACGTTCTACCTCGACATGGGGCTGTCGGAGCTGATCAGCCCGCTGCGGCTCCGCGGCATGGGGGCGATCCTCGGCCGCCTGAAGCAGCAGGTGCGCGTCAAGGCGGGTGCGGAGTGACCGAGTCGACGACGGAGACGGCGAACGCCGGCTCGCTGACGACCCGTCCCGAGCTCGCCGGCACGTTCGGGATGGTCGCCTCGACGCACTGGCTCGCGAGCGCCGCGGGGATGGCCGTGCTGGAGCGGGGTGGCAACGCGTTCGACGCCGCGGTCGCGACCGGCTTCGTGCTGCACGTCGCCGAACCCCATCTCAACGGGCCGGGCGGCGATCTTCCGGTCATCGCCTATTCGGCGCGCGAGCGTCGCCCGTTCGTCGTCTGCGGCCAGGGCACGGCGCCCGCCGGGTTGACCCCCGAGCACGTGCGCGGCGAGGGACTGGACATGGTGCCCGGCAACGGCCTCCTCGCGCCGGCGATTCCCGGTGCGGTCGGCGGCTGGCTGCTCCTGCTCCGCGACCACGGCACCTGGCGGTTGCGCGACGTGCTCGACTTCGCGATCGGCTATGCGCAGGCCGGGGTCCCGCTGCACCCGCGCGTCGTCAGCACGATCGCCGGGATGGCCGACCTGTTCGAGCGCGAATGGCCGACCTCGGCCGCGCTCTGGCTCGATGGAGGGCGGGCGCCCCGGCCGGGAGCGCTGCGGGCGAACCCGGAGTGGGCGGCGGTGCTGACCAGGCTGGTGGCGGAGGGCGAGGCGGCCGGCGGCGATCGCGAGGCGCAGATCGAGGCCGCGCGCCGCGCCTACTACGAGGGCTTCGTCGCGGAGGCGATCGATCGCTATCTCGCCGGCGCCGAGGTGATGGACGTGACCGGAGCCCGGCATCGCGGGGTGCTGCGCGGCAGCGATCTCGCCGGGTGGCGGGCGAGCGAGGAGGCGCCGGTCGGCTACCGCTACGGCGAAGTGGAGGTGCTGAAGACGGGGCCCTGGGGCCAGGGTCCGGCCTTCCTGCAGCAGCTCTCGGTGCTGGCCGGGCACGACCTGCGGGGCCTCGATCCGTGCGGTCCCGAGCTCCTGCACCTGATCACGGAGGGCACCAAGCTCGCGA
>JBAPVZ010000292.1:0-2023 GCA_049283435.1 Candidatus Dormiibacterota bacterium | reverse complement strand
GTGGCGCTGTTCGGGCTCAGCACCGGGACCGCCGGCGCCGCACAGGCACGGGCCACGTCGATCGGCGGCGGGGGCCTGCAGCTGCCACGGGGCTTTGTCAGCGTCGCCTTCACCGCCAACGGCAGCGTGACGCAGCCGGACGACATCACCCGGCTCGACCACAACCTCTTCGTCGCCTACCAGAACGGCGTCGGCTCGAAGGGTGAGCCGGCGGCGAACGGGCAGACCGAGAGCACGGTCGTCGAGTTCGCCCCGTGGGGATCCGAGCTCGCGAGTTGGAACGTCGTCGGCAAGGTCGACGGCATGACGGCCGACCCGGCCGGACATCGGATCATCGCGACCGTGGACGAGGATGGGAACACCAGCCTGTACACGATCGCGCTCCGGGGGTGGCGCTCGACCGTCACCCATTACACCTATGACCAGAATCCGCTGCCGCACGGCGGCGGCACGGACAGCATCGCGATCCTGCACGGTTCCATCTACATCACCGCCTCGGCGCCGAGCCCGGACGCGAACGGCACGACTTACCGCGGCCCCGCGCTCTATCGGGCAACGCTCAGCGGAACCACCGCGACCGTGACGCCGGTGCTCATGGACAACTCGACGGCGGTCGACGCGACGACCGGCAAGACGGTCACGCTCAACCTCTCCGACCCGGACTCGAGCACGATCGTGCCGAAGAGCGCGCCGCGCTTCGGCGGGGATCTCGTTCTGGACAGCCAGGCCGACGGCGAGCAGATCTACATCGCGAACCCGGGCACGCCGCAGCAGACGAACACGGTCCTGCCGCTCAGCACGCAGGTCGACGACACGGCGTTCGCGAGCGAGCAATTCGGGACGCTCTACGTGACCGACAACTCGACGAACAAGATCTACGCGATCTACGGCCCGTTCCAGGAGGGTCAGGTCTTCACCGCGGTCGCGAACGACGCGACGGTCATGCCGGGCACGCTCGGTCTGCTCGACCTGCAGACCGGTGCGATCACGGCCTGGGCGCCGATGACGAACCCGCACGGACTCCTTTACGTGCCGAACGACTGGGCGAGAGCCGAAGACTGACGAACGCGAGGGCGGGCGGGAGGCCTGAGGTTCGGGCCTCTCGCCCCGCGGGAGCCGGTGCTCAGTCGATCCGGAGTACGACCTTGCCGCGCACCTGACGGTTGCGCAGTGCCTCGATCGCGCGGGCCGTCTCGCGCCAGCTGACGTCGAGCCCGATCTCCGCTCGCAGCCGGCCGTCGCCGAGCAGGCCGGCGAGGAAGGAGAGGTCTCGCCCGAACGTCGCTTCGCCGGTCTGATAGATGAAGAACGGCTCGATGCGACTGTGTGGCGCCTGGCCGAAGGCGCCGAGGCTCACGTGACCCGGCTCGCGATCGGCCGCGCCGTAGAGCAGGACCACGCCGCCGGGCCTCAGGGCACCGAGCGAGCGGTCGAGCGAGGCGCCGCCGACGCCCTCCATGACGACGTCGAACCGCGGCGTCAGGTCGTCGTCGCCGAGCGCGAGGTGCGCCGCACCGAGCTCGCGCAGCCCGGCGGCCCTGTCCTCCGATGCCGCGGCGGCTGTCACCTCGGCACCGGCCAGCGCTGCGAGTTGCACGGCGAACCTGCCGACACCGCCCGAGGCGCCGGTGACGAGGACCCGTGCGTTGAGCAGGGAGCCGGCGGCGCGCAGGGCGCGGAGGGCAGTCAACCCGGCGACGCCGAGCGTCGCCGCCGCGCCGGGCTCGACATGGTCGGGCACGATGCCGACGCGGCGCGTCGGGACCGCGACGCGCTCGGCCCAGCCACCCTGATCGGCCATACCGACGACACGCGTTCCGACCTCCGCCCCGCTGCCATCGGCAGCCGCCCGCGCGACGATGCCGGCGACGTCCTGACCGGGCGGCCACCCGGGACGTGCGGTCAGCAGCATGAGCTCGCCACGATTCAGCGAGGCGGCCGCGACATCCATGACCAGCTCGTCGGCGGCAGGCGACGGCTCATCCGCGTCACGGAGCTCGACGGGCTGGGAGCTGTCCGGCGT
>JBAPVZ010000291.1:0-1588 GCA_049283435.1 Candidatus Dormiibacterota bacterium | reverse complement strand
CTACCGTCGCCGACGGCGGCGCGGTGTTCGGCCCCGGGATCGCGCGGCGGCTGATCGACTACTTCCGCGCTACGGCGACCGGCGCCGGCAGCTCGCTCGCCGGGCTCTCAGAGCGCGAGCGCCAAGTGCTCGAGCTGATCGCACGCGGGCGCTCGAATGAACAGATCGCCAACGCCCTCGTGCTCAGCCCGGGCACGGTTCGCAATTACGCCTCGAGCGTGTTCGCCAAGCTGCACGTTGCAAACCGTGCCGAGGCGGTGATCAAGGCTCGCGAAGCCGGTCTCCCGCGGCCGTAAGGCGCGGGGCGGCGTGGTGGACGGGCAGCTCGATCTCGAGCACCGTGCCTGCCCCGGGCTCGCTCTGAAGCGAGAGGGTGCCCTCGAGCTCGGTCAGGCGATCGCGCAGCCCTCGCAGCCCTGTGCCGCTGTCGAGCCGCGCGCCGCCGACACCGTCGTCGCGCACGGCGATCCGCAGCCGCCCCGCCTCGCGCGTGACCACCAGCTCGATCAGGCCGGCGCCGCTGTGGCGCACCGCGTTGGTGTCCCCCTCGGCCGCGGCGAAGAATCCGGCCGCCGCGATCGACGGGGGGACGCCGTCGCCGGCGAGGCCGCGGAGCGCCACTGTTCCCGGCGTGCGATCGACCAGCACCGACAGCGCCGCGTCGAGTCCCTGCTCGATCAGCACCTCCGGCACGCCCCCGTGCGCGAGCTCCCTGAGGTCGCGGATCGCCCCGTCGAGCTCTTGGGACATACGCTCGATCAGCTGCCGGGAGCGGCCCTTCCCGTCGTCTTCGAGGTTCGCCGCCAGCACATCGAGCCACAGCGCCATCGCCACCAGGCGCTGTTGCGCGCCATCGTGCAGGTCACGTTCGATCCGCGTGCGCTCGGTGACGACGGCGGTCGCGATCCGCGATGCCTCGATCTGGCTGCGGCCGGACATCAGCCGGAGCAGCTCCAGGCGGCTGACCGAGGCCAGCGGACCGTCGAAGAGCAGCCTGCCCCGCTGGAGCACGAGAACACGGTCGGCGACCTCGAACACCTCCTCGACATCGTGCGTGATCAGCAGCACCGAGCGTCCGGTGGCGGCGATCGCGCGGACGAGGCGGAGCACCTCGGCGGCCTGGGCGAGGCCGAGCGCGGCGGTCGGCTCGTCGAGCAGCACGAGCCGCGCGTCCTCGCGCAGCGCCCGCAAGATCTGCACAAGCTGGCGCTCGCCGCCCGACATCAGACGAACGGGGCGGTGGAGATCATCAAGCGTCGCGCCGAGGGCCTCGAGACGGGCGTGAGCGGCGCGCTCGGCCGCCCGCACGTCGCGCACCTGGAGGATCGCTGCGATCCGACGCCGCGGCTCGAGCCCGAGCGCGAGGTTGTCGACGGCGCTCAGGTTCGGGCACAACGCGGGATCCTGGAACACGGTCTCGATGCCGGCCCGGCGGGCCAGTGACGGCTGCGGCGTCAGCTCCTGCCCATCGAGCTCGATCGTCCCCGACGCCGGCCGGATCGCGCCGCAGACCGCCTTCACCAGCGTCGACTTCCCAGCCCCGTTGTCGCCGACCAGGCAGATCACCTCGCCCGGGCCGACCTGCAGG
>JBAPVZ010000290.1:0-2032 GCA_049283435.1 Candidatus Dormiibacterota bacterium | reverse complement strand
CGCCGTCGCCAGGGTCGCGTCGCCGACCGTGCCCTGTGGCGACACCTCGCGATAGCTGCGCGGGGTGGACAGACCGAGTGGCTACCCCGGCAGCAACGGCGCCTCCTTCGTGGCCCGCTCCATCTTCACCAACTCCGGGTGGAGGTGCAGCATCACCGACGTCCCCGCCTCGCCCGCGTGCCCGTACTTCCACTCGGTGCTCTCCAGCAGGTCCGCCGTCAGCGGCTGGACGAACCGCCAGACGTCGACTTGAGCCAACCGACGACCGGCACCGTCACCGGCGGGCCTCCGCGGGGACGCGGCGCCAGCGGTCGTAGACGTCGTGGCGGATGTGCTGCAGCGTCGGCACGAGCGTGCGCACCTGGGCCACGCGCTCGGTGTCGACCGCACCCACGAACAGACCCTCCAGCTCACCGATGCCCGCGATCGTGACGCCCATCGGGTCGATGATCTGGCTGTTGCCGCTGTGCGTCGTGCCGGTCTGGTCGGAGGCCGCGAAGTAGACCGTGTTCTCGATCGCCCGAGCCCGGGCCAGCGTCGCCAGGTGCAGCTCCTTGAGGCGGCCGTGCGCCCAGGCGGTCGGCAGCAGGATCACGTCCGCGCCGCGCTCGGCGAGCGCCCGGTAGAGGTCGGGGAAGCGCAGGTCGTAGCAGATGGTGACCCCGAAGCGGACCCCGGCCAGGTCGAACAGCAACAGCTCGCCGTCGCCCGGCTGGTTGCGGTCCGACTCCTTGTGCCCGAACGCGTCGAACATGTGGACTTTGCGGTAGGCGCCGATCAGCTCGCCTTCCTGGCCGATCGCGACCGCCGTGTTGTAGACCTTGCCGGGCACGGCCGGCGCCGACTCCATGACACCGGCGACGACCGCGACGTGCTCGCGCCGGGCGGCGTCGCGCAGCGCGGTGACGAACGGGCCGTCGAGCGGCTCTGCGTAGGGGACGGTATCGACGGCCGGATCGGCGACGTAGACCATGGCGAACTCAGGGAAGACGGCGAGCTCGGCGCCTGCTGCGCCGGCCTCCTTCGTGAACTGCACCATGTGCTGGAGGTTGTGCTCCTTGTCCGCCGTCGCCCCGAACTGTCCCAGTGCGATTCGTGCTGTCGCCATCACTGCTCCTCTTGATCTCGCCTGCCAGCTCCCGCCGGGGTGCGTCCGCTCCCGGTGACTTCTCAAAGGGTTTGCCGGAGGAGCCTCCCCAGCCCCTCGCATTATTTAATGTATATGCGTTTTACCGTAGGGTGAGTGCCGGCTAGAGGAGCGCGCCCGGCAGCTCAGGGGTCGAGCGCTCGCACTCGGACACCTCCTGCTGCGAGGTACGGCCGCAAGCCTGTCACAGTGGGTGGAGCACATGGACTACGCCGGCCGCACCGCCCTCGTCACCGGTGCCTCCAGCGGCATCGGCGCCGCGTTCGCACGCGAGCTCGCCGCGCGGGGCGCGAACCTCGTGCTCGTCGCGCGCCGGGAGGACCGGCTGCAGGAGCTCGCGACCGAGCTGCGGGACGCGTACGGCGTCTGTGTCGAGGTCATCCCGCAGGACCTGGCGCGAGCGGACGCCGCGGCGGCGATCGCGGGGCGAATGACCGAGCTCGGCCGCGAGGTCGACCTGCTCGTCAACAACGCCGGGTTCGCGAGCTACGGAGACGTCGCCGAGGCCGATCCGGGGCGTCTGGTCGACGAGGTCACCGTCAACTGCACGGCGCTCGTCGAGCTGACGAGGGGGGTCCTGCCGGGGATGCTCGCCCGTGGCGGGGGTGCGATCGTCAACCTCGCGAGCACGACCGCGTTCCTTCCGGTCCCCCACATGGCGGTCTATGCCGCGACGAAGGCGTTCGTGCTCTCGTTCACCGAGGCGCTCGGGGCCGAGATCCCGCGCGATCGGGTACGCATCCTCGCCCTCTGCCCGGGCGGGACGGAGACCGAGTTCTTCGGCGTCGCCGGCCGCGACGTGAGCTTCGGCATCCGCCAGTCGCCCGCCGCTGTCGCCTCGGCCGCCCTCCTGGCGCTCGACCGCGGTCGCCCGGTCCTCGTGCC
>JBAPVZ010000289.1:0-2238 GCA_049283435.1 Candidatus Dormiibacterota bacterium | reverse complement strand
GTCGAGGACCGTCCAATCGGCCTCGGTGAATTGGCGATCGGTCCGGCCGTAGCCGAAGCCAATCGCGTGGAACGCCGACGTCAACACGACCCGCCTGACACCGGCGTCGCGCGCCGCGCGCAGCACTCGCAACGCCCCGTCGCGAGCCGGAATGATGACGTCGTCCTCGTTGTCTGGAGTGCCGTGGGGGCAGTGGCGAGGCCACGTGCAGAACGAAGTCGCAGCCGGCGACGGCGTCCGCCCAGCCCGCGTCACTGGTCAGATCCGCCGCCACGAAATGCAACGCGTCCCCGGGCTGTTGACCCGCGCCGCCGAGTACGGACCGCACTTCGGGTTCGCGATCGAGGGACCGCACGGTCGTGCGCACGAGGTAGCCCTGCTCGAGCAGATGGAGGATGCAGTGCATGCCTATGAAGCCAGACCCGCCGGTGACGAGAACGGGCGGTTGGATCATGAGGTCTCCCGGGCGGCCTCGATTGCAGGTGCCTTCGACGTCGTCAGATCGTGATCGGAGATCAGGGTCATCGTGTCAACCTCTCGGCATACGCCGGTGTGCGCCGGCGTTACCATCTCGCAACCATGTCCAGCCCGATCCGGTGGGCAGGTGCCGGGCGCACGCGGGTGGCAGACGCTACTGGGCGTCCGATGTCGCCATCGGCATGCTAATGCGTGCGCCACCGCCCCCCGACTTCGATGAGGGCGCACTCGCGCATGCACTCGTCGAAGGTTGGGGACCCGGCTTGCTCGACCTGACCTACCTTCCAGTAGGATCCGGCGCCTACCACTGGATGGCGAGCGACTCGACAAAGCGCCGCTTCGTCACCGTTCAGGACTTGCAGGAGTCCCCGTGGCTCGGCGACACGCCGGACCTGGCCCTCGCCAGGCTGCGCCGGGCACTTGACACGTCCGTCGCCCTCCGACACCGGGCAGGGCTCCGATTCGTCGTCGTCCCGATCCCCGCCTCCACGGGCGCGCTGGCGGTCCGCCTTGACAGACGCTATGCAGTCGCCGTCCTCCCGTTCTTGCATGGACAGAGCGGCCGGTGGGGCGAGCGGCGCGCTGGTCCTTCGGGCGACCGAGGACGGCTTCGGTTTCCTGAGTCTCCACGTGAGCGGGCGCAACGATCGAGCCAGAAGTCTGTACCGATCACTTGGCTTCGTGGACGACCACCCGGATGAGTCGGGGTATGTCATGCGCTTGCCGCTGTTGCGGGGTTCGCCATTCGGCTAGGGTCACGATGCCGACTTGCACGGTCCGAAACGTCGCGCATTCAGGCGGTGCTCTCACCAGCCGCTTGAGACTGACGGTAGCCGCGGGCCAGATAGTTCGGAATCGTGCCTGGATGCTCGTTGGGGATGCTCGTCCACAACCAGACCCGAGCGGTCGGTGTGCCGTTCGGAGCCGGCGTCTGCCAGGCCAGGCTCGTCATACGGGTGAGGAAGTCGCCGCCGACTCCCTTACCTTGCAGCGCAGGAACGATGCCAATGACAACAATAGCTACGTTCCCATCGCCTCGCCATTCCAACTCGGCAAACCCCACAGGCTGCCCGTCAAAATCTGCGAGCCAGGTCCTCACGCCAGGCTGATGGAGTTCCGTCCCCCAGGTCTCCGGCCGCCACAGCTTGCGACCACCCCCGCCAAGTGGCGTCCAGATCTCGTTGTACAGCCGGCCGATCAACGCGGCAGCGGACTCTGACACCTCCGTCACGATGATGGGCGGGCTTGGCCGGGCAGGGTGCAGCTGATTCGGGTCTGTCATCTCCAGGTGGATGACAGGCCTGTCCATTACCGACAAGGTATCACCCGAAAGGATGACCGGATGGCCGACCATATCGCCGTGGAGATGCGCGCACGACAGCCCAGCGACACGAAGGAATTGGCTCGGTTGGCCGCCGAGGTCAGGCGGCTGGACCGTTATCCGCCGGTACCCGGCCTCGTGGACTGGCCGGCTCGGATGGACGGGGCGTCATCGCGCCATAGGAGTTCGCCAATTCCGAAGGAGGTTCCCCGGTGACGGAGGTCCGATGGGAACGGATGTTTCGAGACCAACTCGAGCAGCGATTTACGACCTGCCCAGTGCTCTACCTGACGTACGGGCTGTGCGAGCCTCACGGGCCGCACAACGCTCTCGGTCTGGACGGACTGAAAGCACATGGCCTGGCGGTTGCGGCCGCTCGTGCGCACGGCGGTATCGTGGCTCCTCCGGACTACTGGCACGTCCACGAGATAGGTCAATAC
>JBAPVZ010000288.1:0-2347 GCA_049283435.1 Candidatus Dormiibacterota bacterium | reverse complement strand
GCTTCGAGATCCGGGAGTGCCTGGGGATCGCCGAGCAGGAGGGACCGGTCGACAATCACGCCTACACGAACATGGCCGCGGCCGTCGTGCTCCGAGAGGCGGCGCGCGCGGGCCGCTCGCTGTCCATGCCGGTGCCCGAGCGGTGGGATCGCCTCGCCGAGACGATCTACCTCCCCGCCGACGAGCGGACCGGCGTGCTCCTCAACCACGACGGCTACGTCTTTCGAGAGCACGACGTCGCCGCGGCGACTCCGGAGACGCTGGCCGGCCTCTTTCCGTTCGAGTTCGACCCCGGGGCGGATCGGGAGCGGGCGACGCTGCGGTTCTACCTGGAGCGCGTGGGAGCCTACGTCGGCTATCCGATGCTCTCGGCGCCGCTCGGTGCCTGGGCCGCTCGGCTCGGCGATCGGGACCTGTCGGCGCGCTTCTTCGAGACCGGATATGCCGAGTTCATCGACGAGCCGTGGCGGGTTGCCAACGAGTTCAGCCCTCGCGTTCCCGGTCAGGTACCGGCGGGCCCGCTGGTCGCCAACACCGGCGGTTTCCTCACCAGCTGTCTCTACGGATTGACCGGGCTCGTGCTCGGACCGGGCGCGCCGGACTCGTGGGCACACCGCCCGGCGTTCATGCCCTCGCTGTGGGATGCGATCGAAGTCGAACGAGTGTGGGTGCGCGGGCGGCCGATGCGGCTGGTCGCCGAGCATGGGTCGCGCGCCCGTCTGGAACCGCTCGACGGGGAGGCCGGCCCCTCCCCCTCGTGACCGCGGCGAGCCGGATCGGTCACCTGCCGAATCGCATCCGGACCGGCTCGATGACTGCGAAGGAGGGGCAACCGGCCCGCTACGCCTTCACCTCAGCCTGCCCGCGGCACCTCTCGCGCCAACGCCGTCAGCGTGCGCTCGCCGCCGGGGGTCGCCGGCCGTCGCCGGCACGACCACGATCTCGTCGAGGCCGCCGGCGGCGTAGTCGGCAAGCCGCTGGCGCACGGTGCCGGCGTCGCCGACCAACCCGGCTCTGCTCGCCGCGTCGGGCGGCAGCGCCGCTTCCAGCTGGTCCCGGCTGGCGCTTCCACTGCGGGCCAGCTCCACCGCCCGCCCCAGCCCGGCCGCGGCGAACATCTCCGCGTAGCCCGCCACCTCGAGGTAGCCGACGAGGCTGTGCGTCGCCTGCGCGTACGTCTCCGGCCTCGGGTCGACGGCAGCCGGGAGCCACGCGGCCAGGCGAGGCGCGGGCCGGCCCGCTCGGCGGGCCGCCGCATCCAGCTTGCCCCGGAAGTTGCGAGCCTGCTGCGGCGTGACGATGTCGAGCACCATGCGGTCGGCGTGCTCGGCGGCGATGGCGATCGCGCGATCACCGAAGGCGGCGATCGTGATCGGCCCACTCGGCGAGGGGAGCGCCAGGCGGTAACCCTGTGCCGAGACGGTCGTCGCGTCGAAGGCGCCGCCCGCCCCCGCGAACAGGCGTCGCAGGCTCTGGGCGGTCGCCGCCATCGTCGTCAGCGCATGCTGCCGCGAGCGGCCGTGCATACGCTCCACGACGCGCACGCTCGACGACGCGCACGCTCGACGTGCCGAGCGCGACGCCGACCTGCCGATGGGTGAGCGCGGCCGTCGAGGCGGCAGCGCGGCCGATCGTCGCCGGGTCGCGAACGGAGACCGGTAGCGGTCCGACCGTCAGCGCAATCCGCTCCGTCGCGAGTCCCGCTGCGGTCGCCAGCGCGAACGCGTCCCACACGAAGCCCTCACCGACCCACAGCTCCCGGTATCCGAGCCGGTCCGCGATCCGCGCGGTGTGCAGCTCTTCCTCGGGGGGAATGTTTGGACGAGCCGCGATTACGACATCGAGGTCCATCCCGTTCGCAACGAGGAACGCGTGGCTCGCTATTCCGCAGTCACACGAGGGGCTCCGAGCCGTCGAAAAGTGCGGTGAACAACGCCGCGCGGGCGGGTGCGCGGAGCGCCGGAAGGGGCGGACGCCGTCTGCCCGCTCGTCGACACCTTGGAGGAGTATTGGCGTTGGGTCTGGGAGACGAACGTCAGCGGAAGCCTGTACCTGTGTCAGGCAGCGATGCGACGCATCCCGGTCGGGACGGGCGCGGCGCAATCGTCCTCGTCGCGTCGGATGCCGGCGTGGTCGGTAGCGCGCGATCGGCGCCTACTCGGTGACGAGGGCCGCGATCGTGATGATGGCGAAGGTCCTGGCACTCGACGGAGCATCGCACGGTATCCGTGTGAACTGCCTGTGCCCTGGCTACGTGGAACCGGGCATGCGCCACATGCCTGATCGCGCCGTCGGCGCCGTCGGCGACGTCGGCGCCGGCTACGTCGACCCGCCACTGCCCCCGCTC
>JBAPVZ010000287.1:0-2798 GCA_049283435.1 Candidatus Dormiibacterota bacterium | reverse complement strand
CGCCAGCACGTCGGGAGGGAGCTCGACGGCGACCGGTCGCGGCCGTCCGCTCGCCAGCTGCGCGAACGCCTCGCGCAGCACGCCGGGCACGTCCTCGGGCCGCTTCGCGATGCCGGTCCACTTGGTGAGCGTGCGCAGGATGGCAGACTGATCGGGGATCTCGTGTAGGACGCCACGGCCCTCCCCGATGAACGCGCTCGGCGCCTGACCGGTGATCAGCAGCACGGGCGAGCCCGACGCATACGCGGTCGCCAGGCCGGCCAGTGCGTTGAGCACCCCCGGGCCCGGCACGACCATGGCCACGCCCACCTTCCCGGTCGCCCGCGCGTAGCCGTCGGCCATGTAGGTCGTCGCCTGCTCGTGGCGCGTCACCAGGAAGCGGATGTCCGGGGCCTCGCGCGCGAGGCCGTCGACCGCATAGTCGAGCTGCACCCCGGGTAGCCCGAAGATGACCTCCACTCCCTCCAGCGCGAGCTGCCGCGCCATCGCCTGACCACCCGTCAACTGCACGCACGCACCTCCTGGGCGCGGATCGCGCGCCCGAGCTTCAGCTAGGCCGGCAGGACGTCGACCGACCGCTCCCTCGTCGCCGGCTCGCGGATCGCGACCGGCCGGCCCTCCAGGTCGGCGACGAGCGAGGATTCGCGGTACCAGCGCTCGGGGACGGGGTGCCCCCAGAAGCTGCGCCGCTGCTCGTCGCGGACACTCCACCGGATCGGCTCGAGGTCGGGGTCGCCGGTCCAGTAGTCGGCAGTGTAGAGCTCCACCCGGTGCCCGTCGGGATCGCGCAGGTAGAGGTAGAACGCGTTGCTGACGCCGTGCCGGCCGGGTCCCCGCTCGATCGCGCTCTCCGCGCGGATCCCACCGAGCAGGTCGCACAGGTGGGTGATCGCCTGCGAGTCCGCGGTCCAGAACCCAAGATGGTGCAGGCGCGGCCCGGCGCCCGCGGTCAGCGCGACGTCGTGCACGCTCGACTTGCGGAAGAGCCACGCGGCGTACAGGGTCCTGTCCTCCGGCAGATCCCCCTCGATGTACTCGGAGCAGCGAAACCCGAGCTCGCCGTAGTAGAGGTCGAAGCCCGCCTGCACCTTCGGCACGTGCAGGTTCAGGTGATCCAGCCGCAGGACCCGACCGCCGCGGTGGAGGTCGTAGCGCTGCATCAGGTTCGCGCACCGGTCCATCGCGCTGAACAGCTCGATCGGGAACCCGAGCGGGTCCTGGACGCGCAGCGCCCGGCCCTGCCCCGGCTCCTCCCCCGCCGCGAGCCAGCGCATCGGGCAGCCGTGCGCGGCGTAGAACGCGGCCGCGCGGTCGAGCTCGTCATCGGACGCGACGAGGAACGCGAGGTGGTCGACGAGCGGCCGCGGGCCGGCGCGCAGCGTGAGGCAATGGTGGTGCCGGTCCTCGTAGCCGCGCAGGTAGAGCGCCTCCCGATTCTCCTCGGTGACGACGAAGCCGAGGCGGTCGACGTAGAACTCGCGGGCTCGCGCCAGGTCGGCGACGCGCAGCTCGGCATGCGCTGCCCGCACGATGTCGAACGGCGCGGCGACGCGGGCGCCGACCCACCGCTGCGGATCGCCCGGGTGGGCCATGTCAGTCGCCGGCTCCGAAGCGAGGGATCGGGTGGCTGCCGAGCGCGACGTGTACGGTCTGCTGCTCGCAGTAGAACTCGAAGCTGTGCTCGCCGCCTTCGCGCCCGATGCCGCTCGCCTTGGCGCCGCCGAACGGCGTTCGGAGATCGCGGACGTTCTGCGAGTTGAGCCAGACGAGGCCGCTGTCGATCCCCTGCGCGACGCGCTGCCCGCGCTGCAGATCACGGGTCCAGACGTAGGCGGCGAGGCCGTAGCGCACGTCGTTGGCAAGCCGCACCGCCTCCGCCTCGCCACGGAACGGCGTCGCGACGACGACCGGCCCGAAGATCTCCTCCTGGAAGACCCGGGCGGTCGGTGCGACGTCGGCGAAGACGGTCGCCGCGACGTAGTTGCCGCGCTCGAAGCCGTCGGGCCGGCCGCCTCCCGCGAGCAGGCGGCCCTCGTCCCGTCCCAGCTCGAGGTAGCGGCTGACGCGCGAGAAGTGCTCGGGGTGGATCAAGGGGCCGAGCTCGGTGCGCGGGTCGAACGGGTCGCCGACGCGCACCCGCTTCGCGCGCTCCGCGACCCGGCCGACGAACTCGTCGTAGACGGGTTCCTCGACGAGCAGCCGCGTCCCCGCCGTGCAGCGCTCGCCGTTCAGCGAGAACACGCCGAACACGGCTGCGTCGACCGCGAGGTCCAGGTCGGAGTCGGCGAAGACGACGACCGGTGACTTGCCGCCGAGCTCCATCGAGTAGCGCTTCAGCGTCGGGGCGCCGTTCGCGCTGATCGCGCTGCCGGTCGTCGTCTCGCCGGTGAACGAGATCAGCTGCACACCGGGATGGGCGACAAGCGGAGCGCCCGCCGTCTCTCCGTAGCCGTGGACGACGTTGCAGACGCCGTCCGGCAGGCCGGCCTCGGCGAGCAGGTGGGCCAGCCGGTCGGCGCTCAGGGGCGACCACTCGGCCGGCTTCAGCACGCACGTGTCACCGGCGGCCAGGCAGGGCGCGAGCTTCCAGGTCTCGAGCATGAACGGCGTGTTCCAGGGCGTGATCAGCCCGGCCACGCCGGCCGGCTTGCGGATCGCGTAGTTGAGGAAGGCCGGCGTGGAGAACGACTGCCCGGCCAGCACCTCGATCTGGGCGGCGAAGAAGCGGAAATTCTGCGCCGCCCGCTGTGCCTGCCCGCGTGCCTGGGTGATCGGCAGGCCGGTGTCGAGCGTCTCCA
>JBAPVZ010000286.1:0-1520 GCA_049283435.1 Candidatus Dormiibacterota bacterium | reverse complement strand
GTGCATCCCGCCGCCGCCGGGAGGGCGCCCGCGGCGCCGGCCGCCGAGGTCGCGACGCCGCTCGCCGCCACGCAGGAGCCGTACCCGCCGTTCGACGACGACGAGGAGGCGGGGGACGAGCACGGATTTGCCGAGCCGCCGCGGGGAGCGCCACGAGGGGGCTCCGGCGAGACGTGGGCTCCTGGCCCCGAACGGGGCGGAGCCCCCACCCGCCGAGCCACACCGGCGCGGTCGGTGGTGGCCGATCGGGTGCCGCCGAGCACCCGACGGTACGTGCTCTACGGGGCGGCGGCGGCCGTGCTCCTGGCCGGCATCGTCGCGTTCGTGCTGCTGGTCCCGTCGGCGACGGTGACGCTGGTGGCGCAGTCCCGCGGCTTCACGACGAACGTCGACCTGACGGCCCAGCCGGGGACCGGCCCGGTGGCGGTGCGCACGCAGGTGGAGGGCAAGTCGGTCTCCGAGCAGTTCGCGGCCAGCGGTCAGCTCAACTCGCCCGGCGCGAAGGCGGCAGGGACGATCCAGTATCAGAACCAATGTCCGCTCGTCGGTCCGATCGGGATCTCGCAGGGGGCGGTGGTCGTCGCCCAGAGCGGGGTCCAGTTCGTGCAGCAGGGCGACGCCACGGTGCCGTTCAACCAGACGGCGAGCGCTCCCATCCAGGCGCAGAGCGATGGCGCCAACGGCAACGTGGACGCGAATCAGATCACCTCGCTGCAGGGCGCGGGGGTCTGGTCATCCTGCCTGCACGTCACGAACCCGCAGCCGACGACGGGCGGCAAGGACCCCAAGCAGCAGACGGTGATCACCGCGAACGACATCGCGCAGGCGAAGGCGCAGCTCCAGCAGCGGGCGATGCAGGAGATCTCCGGTGATCTGCAGAACGCGAAGAAGCAGGACGAGAAGCTGAGCGATCAGGATCCCGTCGTCTTCGGGACGCCGTCCTTCCAGACCGACCACGCGGTGCAGTCGAGCGTGCAGACGTTCGTCGCGACGCTCACGATCAAGGGGACCGCCGCGTACTACCAGCCGGCACAGGTCGCGACCGCGTTTCGCCGGCAGCTGGCCACGAGGGTTCCGTCGGGCCAGCAGCTGACGCAGGACCCGATCTCGGCGCAGTACCTGACGAGCGGGAGCACCGGCGGCCATCTCGACTTCAAAGGGCGGGCGGTCGGATCGATCGCGCCCAAGCTCGATCTGAGCGCGATCCAATCGCAGGTGAAGGGACAGACCGACGGGCAGGCGAACTCGCAGCTGCGCCGGCTGCCGGTCGCGCAGGTCCAGATCGCGCAGTACCCCTTCCCGTTGCCGATGCTGCCATTGCTCGGGTCGCGGATCGACGTCCGTTACGTCGTCGAGTCGAGCCCGTCGCCGGTGCCGAGTCCGTCGCCCTCCTGATGGCGCGGGTCCTCGCGATCGACCCCGGAACGGAGCGGGTGGGCATCGCGCTGAGCGATCCTCGCGGCATCGTGGCGCAGCCGCACAGCACGGTCGTCGCGCGGCCGGCGGCGACACTCGTGGCG
>JBAPVZ010000285.1:0-3081 GCA_049283435.1 Candidatus Dormiibacterota bacterium | reverse complement strand
CTCTTCACGTGCGGTACAGCGCCCAATGCACCCGGGGTCCGATGGGACTCGGGCCGACGGAGCCGGGATACCCTGGCCCAACATCGTCACCCGACTGCCTGATGAGCCGCAGCGATGGGCGGCGTTGCGGGTCCGGGTGCGACCGCGACGTGTGTGGGGGTCGAACGCGGAGGGCGCTCGGGGAAGGCGTGGGGCGTCTCCAGCCCCGGCGGCGCGTAACAATAGACGCGTGCCGAAGGAGGTGCCTTGAGCCAGACGATCCAAACCGTCGATACCACCGTCCCGTCGTATCGCCTCCGCATCCTCGATCCCGAGGGCAACCTCGTGCAGGGTGCAGCGCCGTCGCTCGACGAGCCTCGCACGATCGAGGCGCTGCGCTGGATGCTCCTCTCCCGGATGTTCGACGCGAAGGCGACCGGCATGCAACGCCAGGGCCGCCTCGGCACCGTTTCGCCCGTCAAGGGCCAGGAGGCGTCCGTCGTCGGCACCGCGATGGCGCTCGATCCGGCGACCGACTGGGTCTTCCCCGCCTACCGCGAGTTCCCGGCCGTGATGCGCCAGGGCATGCCGCTGAACCGGTATTTCGCCTCTTTGATGGGCAAGGTGATGGCGGGGCGGGTTCCCGACGGCGTCAACGTGCTGCCGACACAGGTGGCCCTGGCCACGCAGATTCCCCAGGCGGTCGGCTTCGCGTGGGGGCTCAAGCTGCAGCGCAAGCCCGGCGTCGTCATGCCGTACTTCGGCGAAGGTGCTGCAAGTGAGGGCGACTTCCACGAGGCGATGAACCTCGCCGGCGTCAAACAGGCGCCGGTGGTGTTCGTTCTGCAGAACAACCAGTGGGCGATCTCGACGGGCCGAGGCATGCAGTCCGCCGGTCAGTTCTATCGCCGCGCCGAGGGCTACGGGTTCCCCGGGGTTCAGGTCGACGGAAACGATCTCTTTGCCGTCTACAAGGTCGCCGAGGAGGCGGTCGCGCGAGCTCGGCGCGGGGACGGTCCAACCCTGATCGAGACGATCACCTACCGCCTCAGCTTTCACAACACCACGGACAACCCAAGCGCCTACCTGCCGGACGGCTGGTTGGAGGAAGCCGAGAAGCTCGACCCGATCGACCGCCTGACCGCATTCCTGCGCCGGCAGGGGCTGTGGGACGACGCAGCCGACCGCGCCCTGCGGGGCGACCTCACCGAGGAGCTGGACGCGGCCGCTGAAGCGGCGAGCGCCGCCCCCGCCTCAACGCCCGACGACGTCTTCAACTTCGCCTACGACGATCCACCGGCACGTGTCCAGCTGCAGCATCAGGAGCTGCTCGACTTCCTGCGGAGCGAGCGCGCCGATGGCTGAGCTGAACATCATCGAGGGCATCCGCGACGCGATCGAGTACGAGATGCGGCGGGACGAGCGCGTGCTCCTGCTCGGGCTCGACATCGGTCGGCTGGGCGGCGTCTTCCGCGCGACGAAGGGGTTGCTCGACGAGTTCGGCCCCGATCGCGTGATCGACCCCCCGCTCGCCGAGGGAGCGATCATCGGCTCCTCGATCGGACTGGCGATGTCGGGTCTGGTCCCGATCGCAGAGATCCAGTTCCTCGGCTTCACTCACCAGGCGTTCCACCAGCTCGCCGGCCAGCTCGCCCGCACGCGCTTCCGCACGCGTGGGCGCCTCGGCGTCCCGGTCACCGTTCGCGCCCCGTTCGGGGGTGCTGTCAAGACGCCCGAGTTCCACCCGGACGCGATCGAAGCGCAGTACGTGCAGGCACCCGGCCTCAAGATCGTCTGTCCCGCCACGCCCGCCGACGCGAAGGGCCTGCTGCTGCAGGCGATCCGCGACCCCGACCCGGTCATGTACCTGGAGCCCCAGCGTCTCTACCGGAAGGGTCGCGAGGAGGTGCCGGAGGGCAATTTCACCGTCCCCTTCGGCAAGGCACGCATGGCACGGCAGGGCGACCACGTGACGCTGATCGCCTGGAGCGCGGCGGTCGATCTCGCCCTGCAGGCGGCAGAGCGTCTCGCGACCGAGGGCATCGAGGCAGGCGTGCTCGACCTGCGCACGCTCGTGCCGCTCGACGTGGAGCTGCTGACGAGCGAGGTCGCGCGCACCGGCAAGGCAGTCGTCGTGCACGAAGCGCCGCTCTCGGGTGGGTTCGGCGCCGAGATCGCGGCGACCCTGCAGGAGGAATGCTTCTTCTCGCTCGACGCACCGATTGCCCGCGTCACCTCCTGGGACACGCCCTATCCGCCGGGCGCGCTGGAGGACTGGTACCTGCCCTCTGTCGAGCGGGTCGTTGCGAAGGCGAGGAGCGTCGTCCAGAGCTGAGATCGGCGCAGGTTATGTCTGCCCAATGTCCGGACCGACGTGCTAGCCTGCTCGCGTGCCGGACCAGGTGGATGCGCCCCGGCCGTCCGCCCCGCCCAAGTCGCCCAGCGTCGTCGACTTCGTCGAAGCGCTCCCCGAGCCAAACCGCGAGCTCGCACGACATGTGCTCCTCGGCACGTTCAATCGATGGGGTGACCCGGTCGGGTTCCACCACGCACCCGGCAGGGTCCCACCGCCGGGACGCCACATCGACAGGATCTTGAAGACGTTCGACAATGGCGCCTACGTTGCAACCGTGTCCTTCTACGATCCGGAGCGGGGCTGGGTGGAGAAGCCGCACCCGACCACGATGTTCCCGGATCGTTGGACATCGGAGGACGTGATGCGGGCGGGCCGCGAGGCGTACGCGCTCGTCGTGCATCGATGGGAGAGCGACGTGGGCGTGAACCGTCCATGGTCCGCGACGGGAGGTCGAATGCCCATCGCAGGGCGCCATCGACGGGATCGGCCAGGCCCGGCGACCTTCTACCCGAAGGAGCATGCGGGACGTTGACGAGTACCGGGCCATGGCGGTTCTTTCACGATGAGTACGGGGAACTCATGGGCGAGCGCACGCCCCCCATCGCAGCGGAGTTCAGGGCGCCCTTTCGGGACCTCTTGATGGAGTTGGGTGCATCGCTCGTGTGGCTCGCGGCGTTCCTCGACGCCTGGCGGCGTTTCCGCGCCGCCACGGATCCCGCTGAGCGGTACAACGGGAACAACCTGGC
>JBAPVZ010000284.1:0-3036 GCA_049283435.1 Candidatus Dormiibacterota bacterium | reverse complement strand
TGCCCGGCGCGGCGCAGGCCGCGGCCGCCAGCCCGAGGGCCGCCGCGCCGCCGCGCAACGCGTCCCGACGGGTGATCCGTCTTCGCCACAGTTCTGCCATGTGTGAGCCCTCCTGAGCCCCGCCTGGGACGGCCGACTCTCACCCCCATGGTCGCCAGATGTCGCGAATCATGTGCCCCGGCGACCCCGTTTGGCAACCGGCGGCCTCGGCGCGGGGCCCCGGTCAGGGTCCGGAGCCGGTCCGGCGCCGCTCCCTGAGCAGCCGCCGCTCGGCGGGGTTCGCCGTCAACGCGAGCGCCCGCTCGTCGGCGAGCAGAGCCTCCCGGCCGCGACCCAGCTCGCGCAGCAGAGCCGCCCGGGTCGCGTAGAAGAGGTAATAGCGATCGAGCTCGGCGGCGAGCGTCTCCACGTCGGCCAGCGCCGCCGCCGGCCCGACGACGTGCGAGCGAGCGATCGCGCGATTCAGCCTGACGACGGCGGAGCGGTCGAGCGACGCGAGCAGCGAATAGAGCGCGACGATCTGCGGCCAGTCCGTCTGCTCCCAGCTCGAGGCCTCCGCGTGCACCGCCGCGATCGCCGCCTGCACCTGGTAGGGACCGGTTCGCCCGAGCGCCGCGGCCCGCCGGATCACCCGGCCGGCGTCCGCGATCGCGGCCCGGTCCCAGCGCCTGCGATCCTGCTCCTGCAGCAGCAGCAGGCGTCCGTCGCCGTCGAACCGTGCTGCCCAGCGAGCGCGGTGCAGCCGGAACAAGGCAAGCAGGCCGAGCGGCTCCGGCTCGTCCGGCAGCAGCCCGGCGACGAGCCCGACGAGCCATTCGGCGTCCTGCGCGAGCTCGGCCCGCGTCGCCTCGCCGGCGGTCGCGAGGTAACCCTCGTTGAAGACGAGATACAGCACGGTGAGCACCGCGCGCAGGCGCTCGTGCAGGTCCTCCCCCTCCGGCAGCCGGTAGGCGATGCGGGCGCCCGCGATCTTTCGCTTCGCCCGCACGATGCGCTGGGCGATCGTCGCTTCCGGCACGACGAACGCCCGCGCGATCTCCCTCGTCGTCAAGCCGGCGACCGCCCGCAGGGTGAGCGCGATCCGCCCCTCCTCGGGCAGCGCCGGATGGCAGCACGTGAACAGGAGCCGGAGCCGATCGTCGGTGTCGCGTCGGGGTGCCGGCCCCAGCGAGGCGACGAGCGCGAGCTTCTCGCGGCCTCGCTGCTCGCGCCGCAGCCGGTCGAGCGCCTTGCGCCGTGCCGTCTGCAGCAGCCACGCGCCGGGGCGATCGGGGACCCCGTCCCGTGGCCAGTGGTCGAGCGCCTCGAGCAGCGCCTCGGCGACCATGTCCTCCGCGAGGTCGAAGTCGCCGAGGAGACGGACCAGCGCCGCGACCAGCCGGCCCGCCTCCTCGCGATAGACGTGTTCGAGCGCATCGTGGCGCCCGGTGCTCATCTCAGGGCGCGACACGCTCGATGACCGGCCGTAGCTCGATGCGCGAGCCGGCGAGCGGATAGGTGCGCGCGAGGGCGAGCGCGGCATCGAGGTCCGGCACCTCGAGCACGCCGTAACCGCCGATCGCCTCCTTCGACTCCAGGAAGGGGCCGTCGACCAGCGTGGATCGCCCGTCGGCGATGACGACGGTCGTCGCCGTGTCCGGTGGCTGCAGCTGGTTGCCGTCGACGATCGTGCCGTTCGTGCGGCCTTCCTGCCACCACTGCATGAGGGTGCCCATCAGCCGGTCTCGCTCGGCGTCCGACGCCTCGCCCGGGATCTCCCAGTGCGAGAGCAGCATCATGTACATCATCGTTCGATCTCCTCCTCTGGAGTGTGGGGACTTGCGTGTCCGGTCGCGGGCTCAGCGGACGACGATCGGCCGCACCTCGACCCGGCCGTCCGGCACCGGGAAGGTCCGCGCGACCGCGATCGCCTGCGCGGCGTCGGGGACGTCGAGCAGGGCGTACCCACCGATCGTCTCCTTCGACTCCAGGAACGGTCCGTCGAGAACCGTCGAGCCGCCGTCGGCGATGACGAGGGTCGTCGCCAGCTCCGGCGCCGCGAGTTGCTCGCCGCCCACGATCGTGCCCTCGGCGGTGCGGGCGCCCCACCAGGCGCCGATGCGCTCGTACACCTTCTCGCGCTCGGCTGCGGGCGCGTCCTCGTCCTGCCAGGCGCCCCGCGTCAGCAACAGCATGTAGGTCATCGCTCGATTCCTCCGAATCCGGTTGCCGTCATCGTTCCAAGGACGAACGGCAACCCGCCGTTTTCGACGGCCGGCGGAGGAAAGCTAAAGTCTCGCCGGAGTCTGCGGTGGCAGCCACCCCGCCGCCACCGCCCCCTCGATGGCGGCGCGCACGAACGGGGCCAGCTCCGGCGCCCCCTGGCCGATCTGCGCCGTGATCTCCCGCACGCGGTCCGCGCCGACACCGTGCTCGGCCCACGTCCCGCCCTGATGGTCCAGGTTGAGCAGGAACGGCGCCAGGCGGTCCATGGCTGCGGCGAACCTCGCATCCGAGGTCTCCCGCGCCTCGAACTCCTCCCACAGGGCCAGGAACGCGTCGCGCTGGTCCACCGGCAGCAGCCCGAACAGGCGGCGCGCGGCAGCCCGCTCGCGGTCGATCTTCCCCTCCTGCGCCGCCGCGTCGTAGACGAAGGTGTCGCCGGCGTCGATCTCGACCAGGTCGTGCACGACGAGCATGCGCATCGCGTGCCAGCGGTCGACCTCGGGCGGCGCGTACTCCCCGAGGACGAGCGCGAGCAGCGTCAGGTGCCAGGAGTGCTCGGCGGAGTTCTCCCGGCGCTCGCCGCCGGCAACGCGGGACTGGCGGCCGACCCCGGTCAGGCGATGAGCCTGCACGACGAAGTCGAGCTGGCGCTCCAACCGGTCCGGCGCCCGGCGATCGAGGCTCGTCATACTGGTCCGACTCTACTCGGGGCCGTCAGGACGGACGCCGGTCCCCCGGCGAGAGATATGGGAGACGATGCACGCATGACGGTCAAGATCCATTACGATGACGACTGCCCGCCGACGCTCGACGAGAAGGTCGCGATCATCG
>JBAPVZ010000283.1:0-13155 GCA_049283435.1 Candidatus Dormiibacterota bacterium | reverse complement strand
AGCCTCTGCTTCGGCGCGCTCGACCGCGGCGGCCAGCTCGGCTTTGCGCGAATCGTCACCGATCGGGCGACGTTCGCCTGGCTCTGCGACGTCTTCGTCTCGCCGGCCGCGCGAGGTCGGGGCATCGGTCGCCGGCTGCTCGACGCGGTCGCCGCGCACCCCGACCTCCAGACGGTCCGGCGCATCCTGCTCGCGACCCGCGACGCCCACCGGCTCTACGCCCGCCACGGGTTCCAGCCGCTCGCCGAGCCGGCGCGCTGGATGGAGCGCTACGGCGAACGCTGACCGGGCGCGGCCGCCAGCTCGCGCACCAGCTCCAATTCGTCGTGGAGCGGGATGCCGCTTTCGCCAACCTCGGGGATCGACGGTTTGCAGAGCCGTGCCTCGTCGACCGCTCCCGGCCACAGCGCGCGCAGGCGAAAGCCGCGGCGCTGGTAGAAGCCGAGCGCTCGCAGGTTGTCGTTCGTCGTGATCAGCGCGAGGTAGCGGGCGCCCTCACCCGCTGCCCGGCCGGCCGCCGCCTCGAGGAGTGCGCTGCCGATGCCCTCTCGCTCGCGCAGACTGTCCAGGCTCATCACCTCCGCCGTCGTGGCGTCCACCCGCCGCTGCGTCACCAGGCCGACGCGCGCGTCGCCGAGCCAGGCCACGAAGCCGGGCAGGTCGGCAGGAAGGTGCCGCCGTCCCCGCACCACGATCTCCTCGCCACCCCACCGTATCTCGAGCAGGGCACGCACCCACGCGTCGTCGTCCGCCGCACGCGGCCGGATCTCGAACGTCACCGAAGACCGAGCAGCGCACCCAGCCCGTCGTAGAACGAGCGGTCCTCACGCAGGCGGCGGATCGCGAGCAGCACGCCGGGTCCGAACGCGTCACGGCTGGTCGTGCGGTGGGCGATCGAAAGGGTCTGGCCGGGCAACCCGAACACGACCTCCTGATCGGCGACCACCCCGGGCAGGCGAAGCGAGTGAATCGCGACGCCGTCGACGATGCCGCCGCGCGTGCCGGCGACCGTGACTCGCTCCGGCTCCGGAGCCGCGAAGCGCGCCGGGTTCGCCGCGGCGATTGCGCGGGCCGTCGCGAGCGCCGTGCCGGACGGCGCGTCGGCCTTGGTGGCGTGATGCGCCTCCACCACCTCGACGGCCTCGAAGTAGGGTGCCGCTCGTTCGGCGAGCCAGACCATGACGACCGCACCGATCGCAAAGTTCGGCGCGACGATGCCGCCCAGACCGGCCGCCTGACAGGCGGTGGCCAGCCGCGCGACGTCCTCCGGCTTGAGGCCGCTCGTGCCGACAACCGGTGTGGCACCGGCCGCGACGGCGGCGAGCGCGTTGTGGAGCGCGACGCCGGGATGCGTGAAGTCGACGAGCACGTCGGGCCGGGTCCGCCGCAAAAACGCGCCCAGGTCGTCCTCGCGACCCACGCCGCCGGCGTAGTCGATGTCCCGCTCGGCCTGCAGCAGAGGGACGAGCGCCCTGCCGACCCGCCCTCCATGACCAGCAATGGCAACGCGTGTCATGGGCTCTATGATCGGCGTCCGCTCACTCGGGCGCACCTCCCAGCGGGCGCGGCGAGGACGCCCAGCCGAGCGAGTCGCTCGCCCGCACGTAGTCTCCCGGCGGTGCCGTGACCGGCCGGCCTTCGAACTGCGTCGACAGCACGATCGAAGTTCGCATCTGACCGTGGAGGCCGAGCTGCTCGATGACGCCCTCCAGGTGGTCCATCGACGTCGCCCGCACCTTGACGAGCGCGCAGAAGTCTCCGCTCAGCTTGTGGATCTCGACGACCTCGGGGTAGTCGTCCGTGTCACTCGTCTTCAGCAGGCAGCGATCACGGTCGCAGCGCATCTGGAGGAATGCGGTCAGCGGATAGCCGGTCCGCCCGGGATCGACCCGCGCGTGATACCCGGTCAACACGCCGAAATCCTCCAACCGTCGGACCCGCTCGGCGACCGACGGAGCGGACAGGTGGATGCGCCGCCCGAGCTCCTTGAAGGAGAGTCGGGCGTCGGCCTGAAGCTCGGCGAGGATGCGCCAGTCGGTGGGATCCAGTGCTCTTTCCATTCGAAATGCCATTGCGCTGAAATTCCTTTTCTTGCTGGGGTTGTCTCTCGAATACGGCGTCGCTCAGTATTCCGTTTTGGCGGCCGAATTTCTACCATCAATCTCCATGGCGATCCTCCTCGGGAGCTCGCGGCGGCGAGCGATGGTGACGCTGTTCGTCGGGGTCGCGCTCGTCAACACGGCGATCGGTGGCGCCAACGCGGCGAGCACGCTCGTCGGCGCCCGCGTCGTCGGCCTCGGCTGGAGCGGCCTGCCGAACGCGCTCGCGGTGCTCGGCACGGCGGCCGGAACGTTCGGCCTCAGCCGCCTGATGGCGCGCCGGGGCCGGCGGACCGGGCTGCTATTCGGCTACGCGGTCGCGGTCGTCGGCGCGTTGGCGGCGTTCGTCGCGCTGACGACGGGCAAGCTGCTCGTGCTGTTCTTGGGGATGGCGCTCGTCGGCGTCGGGAACGGCGCCGCGCAGCTCTCCCGCTACGCTGCCGCGGACCTCTACCCGACGCCCCGGCGCGGCTGGGCCCTGAGCTCGATCGTGTGGGCCGGAACGGTCGGGGGCGTCGTCGGGCCGAACCTGCTCTCGCCCGCCTCGACGATCGCGCGCACGGTCGAGCTGCCACCGCTGGCCGGTGCCTTTCTCATCGGCGCGGTCGTGCTCGCCGCCGCAGTCGTGGCGGCGACGATCCTGCCGCGTCGCTCGCCGCCACGACGGGTGGAATCCGCCCCGGATCGGGGGGAGGCGGCGCCGCTGCTACGGCGGACCGCGCTGCTGGTCGCGATCGTCGCGATGGTGACGGCGCAGTTCGACATGTCCGCGGTGATGACGATGACGCCGCTCGCGATGTCGATGAACGGCCAGGGGCTCGGCCTGATCGGCGGCGTCCTCAGCATCCACATCGTCGGCATGTTCGCGCTCTCGCCCCTCTCGGGGGAGCTCGCCGACCGCTGGGGCGGCGCAACCGTGGTCGCTGCCGGAGCGGCCCTGCTCACGGCCGCGACGATCACCGCCGCACTCTCACCCGTCGTCGGGCTCCCGCTGCTGGTGCCCGGCCTGTTCCTGCTCGGCTACGGATGGAACCTGTGCTTCGTCGGCGCGAGCACGCTGCTCAGCCGGCACGTCGCCGACGCCGGGCAGACGCGCGTCCAGGGGTCGGTCGACACGGTGATGTGGATCGCGTCCGCGTTCGCGAGCATGGCGTCGGGCGGCCTGCTCGCGATCGCCGGCTACACCGGACTCGTCGTCGCCGCGGGCGCCGTCACGGTCGTGCCGCTCACCGTCATGCTCGGCATCTGGCGGCGGGCGGCGGTCGGCTCAGCTCAGGTGGAGGCAATGCTTGCAGATGGCCAGCTGGCGACAGGTGGAAATGGAAGCGCCCGACTTCGCGGCCCGCGTCCGGAGCCGGTTCGAGGCGGGGACGAACAAGACGATCGCGACGCTGCGTCGTGACGGGTCACCGAGGATCAGCGCGACGGAGCTCGAGTTCCGAGACGGCGAGGTCACGTTCGGCAGCATGGGTGGCTCGGTGAAGCTGCTCGACCTGCGCCGCGATGGGCGGCTGGCGATCCACAGCCCGACGCTCGAGCCGCCCAGGGAAGATCCCACCGCGCACCCCGGCGACGCGAAGCTGTCCGGCATCGCCGTCGAGGTTCCGGCGCCGACCAGCGATGGCCCCCCGGGCGCCGGATTCTTCCGGGTCGACCTCAGGGAGGTCGCGCTGACCTACGTGGGGACGCCGGCCGACCACCTCGTGATCGAGTCGTGGCACTCCGGGCGCGGCTGGCAACGCATGACGCGGAGGTAGCCGGGGTTCTCGCCAAGAGGACCCGGGCTGCCGGCTCTGCGTGATCGCGCGTCGCGAGGCCGGATCGCGGTGCCCGGAAACGAGAACAGGGGCGCGGCCGATCCGGCCGCGCCCCTGCTTGGTGTCTGCTCGTTACCGGCGGCCGTCGCCCCGGGGACGAGGACGCGACGAGCGGTCGTCGCGGTCCGGCGGCGGCGGCGACGCGAGCGCCGCGGCGACCTTGTCCATGTCGATCGACTCCTCGATCGGCTTGCCCTCGGCCTGCAGCTGCTCGATCGCGGCCTGGCGGCTCAGGTTGAGACGGCCCTGCTGGTCGATCTCGACCGCCTTGACGACGATCGTGTCGCCGATGTTGCAGACCTCCTCGACCCGGCCGATGCGGTGGTCCGACAGCTTCGAGATGTGGACGAGGCCATCCTGGTTCGGCAGCACCTCGACGAACGCGCCGAAGCCCATGATCCGAACGACCTTGCCCTTGTAGATCCGCCCCACCTCGACCTCGTCGGTCAGGCTCTTGATCCAGTCGATCGCGCGCCGGGCACCGTCCTGGTCGCTGGAGGCGACGAACACCCTGCCGTCGTCCTCGACGTCGATCTGCGCGCCCGTCTCCTCGACGATCTTGCGGATGATCTTGCCACCCGGGCCGATGATGTCGCGGATCTTGTCGGGGTTGATCTGGAGCGTCGTGATGCGTGGGGCCCAGGGACTCATCTCGCTGCGTGGCGCGGGGATCACCTCGGCGATCTTGTCGAGGATGAAGAGCCGCGCCTCCTTCGCCTGCGCGAGCGCCTCGGCCATCGTCTGGCTGGAGAGCCCCTTGACCTTGATGTCCATCTGGAGCGCGGTGATGCCGTCGCGCGTGCCGGCGACCTTGAAGTCCATGTCGCCGAGCGCGTCCTCGACCCCCTGGATGTCGGTCAGGATCGCGTAGCGGCCCTCGCGGGTGACGAGGCCCATCGCGATGCCGGCGACCGGCTGCTTGATCGGCACGCCGGCGTCCATCAGCGCGAGCGTCGAGCCGCACACCGAGGCCATCGACGTCGAGCCGTTCGAAGACAGGATCTCGGAGACGATCCGCATCACGTACGGCCACTCGTCGATACCCGGCAGCACCGGGACGAGCGCCCGCTCGGCGAGCGCGCCGTGGCCGATCTCGCGCCGACCGGGGCTGCGCAGCGGCCGTGCCTCACCCGTCGAGTAGGGCGGCATGTTGTAGTTGTGCATGTAGCGCTTCTCGGTCTCGAGACCGAGGCCGTCGAGCCTCTGCGCGTCGCCCGAGGTGCCGAGCGTCAGGATCGACAGGGCCTGGGTCTGGCCGCGCTGGAACATGCCCGAACCATGCGTTCGCGGCAGCACGCCGACCTGCACCGACACCGGCCGGATGTCCTTCGTGCCGCGGCCGTCGATTCGGATCCCCTCCTCGATGACGCGCTGGCGGACCCGGTCCTTCAGCTTCTTCTCGAAGAGCGTGCCGATCAGGTCGGCGGACTCCGGGAACCGCTCCCCGAGCTCCGCCTTGCACTGCTTCTTGAGGGCGCTGATCTGAGCCTCGCGCTCCGCCTTGTCGGGGTCGTAGGCGGCCGTGTCGAGCGTGTCCGCCAGGTACGCGTCGACGGCGGCGAGCACCTCCTGGTCGTACTCCTTCGGCGCGACGACGACCTTCTCCCTGCCGACCTGCTCGCGCAGGTTCTCGAGAGCGCCACAGATCTGCCGGATCGTGTCGTGCGCCAGCTCCAGCGCCTGCACGACCGTCTCCTCGGTGACGCCCTTCGCGCCTGCCTCGACCATCAGGATCGCGTCCTTGGTCCCGGCCACGGTGAGCTCCAGCTCCGAGCGCTCCATGTCCCCGAGCTTCGGATTGATGACGAGCTCGCCGTCGATGCGACCCACCCGGACGGCCCCGATCGGGCCCTGGAACGGGATGTTCGAGATCGTCAGCGCGGCCGAAGCGCCGTTGATCGACATGATCGACGGATCGTGCTCCATGTCGACCGAGAGCACGGTCGAGACGACCTGCACGTCGTTGCGGAATCCGTCCGCGAAGAGCGGGCGGATCGGCCGGTCCGTGAGACGGGCGGTCAGGATCGCCTGCTCGGTCGGGCGCCCCTCACGCCGCATGAAGGAGCCCGGGATGCGACCCGCCGCGTAGAGCTTCTCCTCGTAATCGCACGTCAGGGGGAAGAAGTCGACGCCCTGGCGGGGCTCCTGCGACATCGTCGCCGTGCTGAGCACGACGGTATCCCCGACGCGGACGATGACCGCCCCGTTCGCCTGCTCGGCGACCGAACCGGTCTCGAAGGTCACGGTGTCGCCCGCGATCTCCACTGTTTTAGTGACTACTGCCACGTTTCAACCTCCGTCGTTCGGGAGGTCAGGAGCCTAGCAACCGGAGCCGAAGCGCTTCCCCGATCGGGGCGGCTTGCGGGGCCGGGTGTTAGGGGCCTGATCCCCCCAGAAACAACAATTCGGGCGTGGAGACCCTCCACGCCCGATACTTACCGCCGGATACCCAGCTTCGCGATCAACGAGCGATACCGCTCGATGTCGTTGCGGGCCAGGTAGTTGAGCAGTCGGCGCCGCTTCCCGACCAGGACCAACAGCCCACGTCGGGAGTGATGATCTTTCTGGTTGACCTTCAGGTGCTCGGTGAGCTGCCGGATCCGCTCGGTGAAAATCGCGATCTGCACCTCAGGAGACCCCGTGTCGGTCTCGTGTGCGCGGTGCTCCGCGATGAGCTTGCCTCTGAGTTCGCTGTCGACTGCCAAATCGTTGTGGAAGTATACGGATCCGCGCCTCGGATTGCCGCGAGCCGTCCGGTGGCCGGTCCACGCCCGCTCGCGCCGCAGGCGATGGCACCGCGCCGTCCCAGCATGGCCAGATTGTCCACGACCAGGTGGTCTTGACGACGGGTGGTGCTTCGCGGGGTCCCAACGGGCCGATCGCCGGCAAGGTGACGCTTCGCGGGGCTGGGTAGCGACCGATCGCCGGCATTCGGCTGTATTGCCGCGGCGCGGACCGGGACGCCGCACCGGCTCACTATTCGGACCCTTGACGGACCTGCATCCGGCGGTCTGCGGGACTCCTCACCCCGTCCCCGCCGCGATCGCGAACCCGAGCCTGAACCGACCGGGTCCACACCGCGCGACGTCTGCCCTGCCTGGCACGCGATCGGTGTGTTCGATGGCGAGCGCGGTCTCGTGTTACAATTTCGAACACGGTGGCGGACACACTGACGATTCGCGTCTCGCCCGAGGCGCGCAGCATCCTGCAGGAGACGGCGAGCGCCCGCGGCATGGGTCTCAGTGCGTACGTTCGTGCCCTCGTCGAAGAGGAGGCCCGCCGCCAAGAACAGGCGCGGGTCCGCCCCGAGCTGGATAGCGTCGTCGCGTACCTGCGGACGTCGCCGCGAGCGAGATCGGAACTGGAGGCGCTCGGCACGCCGCAATCCGACGTCCCGTGACGAGGCCCGGAGCGGGAAGCATCGTCCTGGTCGACTGGCGCGGCGGCGCGTTGCCGCGCGAGCCGACCAAGCTTCGGCCGGCCGTCGTCATCGAAGCTGAGCACGTCTTCCCAGACGATTACCCCAACCTGCTCGTCGTTCCACTGACGACGGATGCCCGCCTTGCCTCGGCGCTGACAGAACGGATCGAACCGGATACCGGGAATGGTGTGACAGAGCCCAGCTGGACACTGGCTCCCTCGGTGACGAGCGTCTCCTTGCACCGCGTGCGGGGCACCGAGTCCCGCGTCAGGGGATCCCAGCTCGCGAGCATCCGGCGGCAGGTCGGCTTCTCGATCGGCGTCTCCGCACTGACCTGATCGCTGCCGGCCGCGCGCCCGGACCTGGCTAGGCTCTCTCCACCGATCCGTCGGAGCGCGGGTCGGCGCCGGCGTCCCATCTGCCCGGCGCCTCCTCCACGATCGCGTGGGCGTGGCCGAACCGGTCGTCCAGCGGCGGCAGCGGCACCGCGCCGGGGATCGACTGCAGCCATCTCGTCGCGTGCTGGTGGCTCGCCTCGACCCAGGTCGTCTCGCCGTCCACGACCCGCAGGCGTGGGGCCCCCACCGCCTCCTGCGCCGATATCCCGGCGTCGACGAGCTGCAGCAAGACCTGCGTCTGGAACTGCGGCTGCCCATCGCCGCCCATCGAGCCGAAGGCGACCCGGCGATCGCCACGCTGCGCCATGGCCGGGATCAGCGTGTGCATCGTGCGCTTCTCCGGCTCCAGGCGGTTGACGTGCCCGCGATCGAGGCTGAAGTAGCTCCCTCGGTTGTGCAGCAGGATGCCGGTCCCGCCGGCCACGACGCCCGAGCCGAACGAGCCCGACTCGCTCTGGATCAGCGACACCAGCGTGCCGTCCCCGTCGGCCGCGCACAGGTAGATCGTGTCTCCCTCCGGCAGCAGGTCGACGATCGCCGGGCCGCTGGCGAGCGGATCGAGAAAGGGCGCCAGCGGCGCCGCCGAGAAGTCGGGGTCCGTGATGTAGCGGTCCCGCAGCCCGTACACCGCGTCGCGCTCGCGGCGCAGGATCGAGGCGAACTCGGGCCCGAGCAGCTGGTCCGGCGTCGAGCGCTCGAACCGCCGCAGCAGTCCGGCGGCGGCCAGTCCCTGCGTCGGCGGCGGCAGCTCCCACACGGTGTGGTCGCGATAGGCGAGCCGTACCGGGTCGACCCAGGACGAGCGGTGCCGGAGCAGATCCTCCTCGGTGAGGAACCCGCCACGTGCCCGGACCGCCGTCGCGATCGCCGCCGCGACGTCGCCCTGGTAGAACGCGCTGAAACCGCGCTTGCCGATCTCGCGGAGGACGCTCGCCAGGCCGGGGTTGCGCAGCGTCATCCCCGGCTGCAGGGATGGCCAGAGATCCCACGCAGCCGGCTCCCGGCAGCGCCAGTCGGCCGTCGCCTCCAGCGCGTTCGCTACGCCCGGCGCGATCGTCCAGCCATCCTCGGCGAGAGCGGCGGCGGGTTCGAGCAGCGGGGCCATGCCCAGCGTGCCGAATCGCTCGACGAGCCTCCCCCACGCTTCGACCGTGCCCGGCACCGTCACCGTCAGCGGTCCCCGCTCCGGCATGCGGTCGAACCCGGCGGCTCGCACCGCCTCGATGCCGGCGAGCGATCCTGAGCGACCCGCGCCGGCGAGCCCGATCGGAGCCGGCGCACCGGCCGGCCAGACCATCGCGAACAGGTCCCCGCCGATCGAGGTCATGTGCGGGTAGATGACGCACAGGGCGGCGTCGGTCGCGATCGCGGCGTCGACGGCGTTCCCCCCCTCGCGAAGGGTCTGCGCACCGATCGCCGATGCCTCGCGGTGCGGCGAGGCGACAAGCCCCTTCGTCATCTCCGCGACTCCAGCGTGGTCACGGGACGACCAGGTCCAACGCCGACGGCAGCACCTCGAACGTCGCCGGCAGCCGGCCGGGCAGCTCACCGTCGACGTCGACCCGAACCAGTGACTCCGCCTCCACGACGACCCGCCGCACACGTCGATGCGTGATGGGAAACCCTCCTTCCATCTGCCGACCGGCCCGCAGCGGCCCGATCATCCGAACGTTCGCGACCCGAGACACGTCGCCGACGACGACCAGATCCAGCAGACCGTCGTCCGGCAGCGCGGCCGGGGCGATACACATCCCCCCGCCATAGTAGCGGCAGTTGGCGACGACGGCCTGCTGCGCGGTCACCTCCCAGGCGTCTCCGTCGGCGGTGATCCGAAGGCGGCGATTGTGCCATCGCAGCAGGCTGACCGCGGACGCGAGTAGGAACGTCAGCTCGCCGCCCCCGATCCGCAGCCCGTGACTGACCCGGTGCACGACCTCGCCCGGCAGGCCGGCGTCGGCGATGTTGCAGTAGATGCTCTGCCCGTCGCTGCCGTCGGCGCGCCGGTAGGTGATCCGGCCGACGTCGATCCTGCGCGTGCGCCGGCCGACCAGCACTGCCGCCGCCCCGCCGGGGTCGCTCGGAATGTCGAACGTGCGGCGGAAGTCGCCGCCGGTGCCGAGCGGCAGCACGCCGAGGCGCGACTCGCAGGGCAGCCGTTCGCCGTCTTCGAAGAACCCGTTCGCGACCTCGTGGATCGTCCCGTCGCCACCAGCGGCCACGATCAGCGGCCTGCCTTCGCGCACCCCGCCGCGAGCGAGGGTGGTCGCTTCCGCGGGCGCCGTCGTGAGCGCCGAGTCGAAGGTGAGTCCCGCCTCCCGGAGCCGCTCCGCGATGCGGTGCCAGCTGCGCCCCGTACGCCCGTCGGCGGAAGCCGGATTGACGATGACGAGGGCGTCCTTCACCTCGCGACACCGTAGCAAATCACCTTCCCTGGCGGGTCGACTCCGGCGACCGGCGCGCCGCCGGCGCGGTTCGCTGTCAGCCGACGATGCTCGCTCCCGCCTGCCAGAGCAGGAAGACGTTGAGCGCCAGGATCATCCCGACGACGGTGTAGGCGACCCCGTTCACCCAGCGGGCGGTGACCAGGCTGCCCATCACCCTGCGGTCGCGGGTGAAGAGGACGAGCGGGATGAGCGCGAACGGAATCCCGAACGACAGCACGACCTGGCTGAGCACGAGCGTTCGCGCCGGGTTGAGGCCGATCCCGATGACGAGGATCGCCGGCACCATCGTGGCCACCCGTCGCAGCAGCAGCGGCACCTTGTAGCGGATGAAACCCTGCATCACGACCTGACCCGCGAGCGTCCCCACCGACGACGAGGAAAGGCCCGAGGCGAGCAGCGCCAGGCCGAAGATCCAGTTCGCGTGGAAGCCGAGCACCCGGCCCAGCTCGGCCGCCACCTGCCCCATGTCGTTGGTGTCGATGCCCGACCGTCCGAAGAAGACCGCGGCGGCCAGCGCGAGCATCGCCATGTTGATCAGTCCGGCGACGCCCATTGCGATGATGACGTCCAGCCGCTCGAACCGGTAGATCCGCCAGCGTTGCGCCGGCGTCCGGCCGACGACGCGGCGCTGCGTCAGCGCCGAGTGCAGGTAGATCACGTGTGGCATCACCGTGGCGCCGACGATGCTGGTCGCCAGCAGCACGCTGCCGGCGCCGTCGAAGTGCGGCAGGACGATCCCGCCGGCGATCCCGCCGACCGACGGCCGCGCCAGCACCACCTGCACCGCGAAGGCGAGCACGATGACGCCGACCAGCGCCGTGATCACCGCCTCCAGTTGGCGGAAGCCGACCGTCTGGAGTGCCATGATCGCGAACGCGGCGACCCCGGTGAGCAGCGCCGACGGCAGGAGCGGGATGCCGAACAGGAGGTTCAGGCCGAGCGCCGCGCCGACGAACTCAGCGAGGTCGGTCGCCATCGCGATCACCTCGGCCTGTACCCAGAGTCCCCAGACGAGCGGCCGGGGGAAGCGTTCGCGGCACACCTCGGCGAGGTTGTGACCGGTCGCGATGCCCAGCCGTGCGCTCAGCGACTGCACGACCATCGCCATCCCGTTCGCGAGCAACACGACCCACAGCAGGAGGTAGCCGTAGGAGGCCCCGGAGCCGATGTTGCTCGCGAAGTTTCCCGGATCGACGTAGGCGACCGCGGCGACGAAGGCGGGACCGAGGAACGGCAGCAGGGCCCGGATACCGCGCAGATCGCCGCTGAGCGAGCGGTGCGCGGCGTCGGCGACCTGCCGCTCGCCGGGAAGCGCAACGGAAGCCTGCTCGTGGAGCTGGGACGATTCCAGGCCCGGCGGCCGCCCGCCGGTCGCGACGCTCCGGGGCTCGTCCGGCGTGCTCCGTTCCGCGTTCACGCGACGAACACCGCCCTCGCTGCGCCCAGGGGCACCTCCCGATCGCCGTCCGGCGTGCGCACGAGGATCGGTCCCTCGTACGCGCTCTGGCGGAGCACCTCCACCAAGACCCCGGGACGAAGGCCGAGCTCGTCGATCAGGCGAAGCCGCCCCGCATCGGCATCCGACACGCGACGCACCGTGCGGCGCCCGCCCTCTGCGATCTCGAGCAGCGTCGGATGCCGAGCATCGTTGATGCGTCCCTCGGCATTCGGGATGGGATCGCCGTGGCAGTCGACGTCCGGCCGGCCCAGCGCCTCGTAGATCCGCTCCTCCATCCGGGTCGAGATCACGTGCTCCAGCCGCTCAGCCTCGTCGTGGACCTCGTCCCAGGTGTAGCCGAGGATCCGGACCAGGAACGTCTCGATCAGCCGGTGCCGCCGCACCAGCTCGATCGCCGCCCGGCGCCCGACCTGCGTCAACGCCGCGCCGTGATAGCGCTCGTGCGTGACGAGCCCCTGTACAGCGAGCTTGCTCAACATCTCGGCCGCCGACGCCGGAGACACTCCCAGTCGCTCCGCGACCCGAGTCGCCTGCACCGGCCCCGGATCGCCCAGGTGGTAGAGCGCCTTCAGGTAGTCCTCCTGACTCTGGCTCAACCTGCCCTTCGACGGGCCGACCATCAGCGCACTTTCAGGCACGCCTTAAACGTACCACATGGGCGGGCCAGCAAACCGCGGATCCGGACGCCCTCCGCACTGTGCACGCGCCGCGCCGACCCTCCCTACTCCAGCGCCCGCCTCGTGTCCTCGACGTCCTTCGCGATCGCCCGAGCGAGCTCCTGGGGACCGTCGAACTTCACCTCGTCCCGCAGGCGCGCGACGAGTTCCAGCTCGAGGTGGCGGCCGTAGAGGTCTCCGGAGAAGTCGAGCAGGTACGCCTCGACGCGCAGCTCCGTCTTCTCGAACGTGGGTCGGTAGCCGATGCTGATCGCCGCCTGCTGGCGGGCCCGTGGCTCGGCGAGGTCGTGCGCCCAGCCGGCGTAGATGCCTCGATGCGGCACCAGCTTGTTCGGCGGCAGCGCCAGATTGACGGTCGGCCAGCCGATGCCCCGCCCGATCTGGTCTCCCCGCTCGACGATCCCGCGCAGCGCGTACGGGCGGCCGAGCAGCCGTGCCGCGTGCTCGACCTCGCCGAGCGTCAGCAGACGGCGGACCTCCGAGCTGTGCACCTCCTCGGCGGCGACCGCGACCGGCGAGATCACCTCGACCCCGTAACCATGCTGACGCCCGTGCTCACGGAGCCAGGTCACGTTGCCGGCGCGAGCCCGCCCGAGCGCGAAGTCGTAGCCCACGACGAGCCGTCGCAGCGGCACCACCGCCAGCACCTGCCGCATGAACTCCGCCGCGGGCAGCGACGCGAGCTCCTGCGAGAACTCGACGACGATCGCCTCGTCCAGCCCGAGCGCGCCGACGAGCTCGGTGCGCTCGTCCAGCGTCGTGATCTGGGGCGGGCAGTTCGCCGGGTCGAGCACGCAGCGCGGGTGCGGATCGAAGGTGATCCATACCGCGGCCCCGCCC
>JBAPVZ010000282.1:0-1746 GCA_049283435.1 Candidatus Dormiibacterota bacterium | reverse complement strand
CTGCTGGGGTCTCTGACCAGCGAACCCATGTTTGTATTTTCGCACGTCGGGCGGTTCTCGTCAAGCAGAATTCGGCCGTTAACACGACGAAGCGTGGACGTGAATCGAGTTCAGATCGGCACTTTTTCTTAACACGCCCCCTTGACAGCCGCCCCCATTCGGCGTACTTCGTGGGCCAGCCCCCTTGGGTGGGTGGGGTATTGCCCAGCGCACAGTCGCCATCTCGCGTCGATAGCCCCCCACCGCCGGCCGTCGGCGCTTGCGCAACGCTCAGCGGGTCGGGGCTGCGGGCGACACCTCGATGCGAGCGTCGAACGCGGCCGACCCGGACGGTGCGAACGCTTGCACGGCGACATCGGGCACCGTCCGGTCGGGACGCGTCAGATCGTTGATGCCGAGCCAGCCGTCTCGCATCCAGACCGTGCCCTTCGGAACCCGCTCGGTGACCAGCGCCCGGGCCGCCATCTCGCCGCGGGCGTTGTGGAGCCGGATCTCCTGGCGATCGGCGATCGCGCGCTCGGCGGCATCCGGTGGCGAGATCCAGAGCATCGGCTCCGGGTCGGCGGCGTGGAGCGAGGGCAGGGCGCGCCCGTGGTCGTAGAACGCGTGGAAGTGGGTCAGCGTCCGACCCTGGACGAACTGCAGCGGGTAGGGGTCGCCGCGAGCCGGCTCGTAGGTCGGCAGCGCGGGCAGGCCGAGACGCGCCGCTTCGCTCGATCGCAGCTCGACCCTGCCGGAGGGCGTCGGAAACTCGAGCGAGGCATAGGCGTAGTCCGGGGCGGCAGTGCGGACGCTCGGCCCGCCGGCGCGAATCTGTGCCGCCGTTCGGTGCCCGATGAGGTCGGTGTCGAGCAGCGCGTCGACCAGCCCCTCGGCGTCGCGCCAGGGGAAGAAATCGTCCACCTGCAGGCGATCCGCCAGGTCCCGATAGATGCGCCACAGCGGGCGCGCCTCGCCGCGCGGCGCCAGCACCTGGTCCATCAGATGGAGGTGCGTCGGGCCCAGCTTGAAGCCCTGCTCCTCGAGCCACGCAGTGCCGGGCAGCACGACGTCGGCGTAGGCGCGGGCGGTGTCGCTCATGAAGAGGTCCACGCAAACGACGAGGCGGGTCTTCGCGAGCGCCTTGCCGAGACGGTCCCCCCCGGTGAACGACGACCGCATGTTGGTGCCGGCGAGGAACAGCACGTCGACGTCGCCCCGCTCGAGCCGGTCGACGATCGTCGACATCTCGCTCGTGATCGCCTTCTCGGGGTCGAGGCGGCTGGGCGGCACGATCGACGTCATCGCGTTGGAGCCGGTGCCGGCGCCGTGGCGCGGCCCGAAACCGGCGCCCGGCCGGCCGAGGCTGCCGGTGACCGCCGGCAGGCAGGTGATCGCGCGCGCCGCGTGCCAGGTGGCACCCGTCTTGTGCATCGAGCTGCCGCCGAGCAGGATCACCGAACGGCGGGAGCGCGCGTAGCTGCGGGCGAGTTCGACGATCACGTCGGGTTCGACCCCCGTCTCCCGCGCGGTCCACTCGGGCGTCATCGGTCGCACGTGGGCGGCAAGCTCCTCGAAGCCTGTCGTGTGCGCGGCGACGAAGTCGTGATCCCACAGGTCCTCGCGGACGATGACGCCGAGCATCCCGAGGGCCAGTGCGGCGTCGGAGCCGGGGCGCACGAGAACGGTTTGATCAGCGTGCTGCGACGCCTCCGCTGCCGGACGTCGATCGCGACGACGCGGGCGCCGCGGCGCCGGGCGGCGACG
>JBAPVZ010000281.1:0-2046 GCA_049283435.1 Candidatus Dormiibacterota bacterium | reverse complement strand
GATGCACCGCGCCCGACCGGGCGACCAGGCCGCAGTCGGCGGCCAGGCCGACGACCCGCTCGTCGTCGCTGACGATCACCACCCGTTTGCCGAGCTCCTCGGTGTGGACCGCGAGCAGCTGCAGACTGAACCGGCTGGACGCCACCTCCGCCCCCGGCGGGACGAGCAGCGTGACGTCGGACTGCGACTGCTGCCGGATCCGGTCGAGAACTTCGGCGACCTCCTCTTCGGGGCCGACCAGGATCGGGTCCGCTGGCATGTTCACTCCTGCTCAGAGCGCCACCGCCCCGGGGGGCGGCGTGCGCTCACATGCGCATCCCCTTCAACACCGCTCGCATCACCGCGTTCACCTCGTCATGCTCCTCCGCTTCGATGCGGAGTGCGTGGTTCGCGAGCGACAGCGTACCGACGTCCTGCGGGGAATCGATCTGACCGCTCGCGTCGGCGACGCCCTGCACATCCTCCGGCTCCAGGCGGGCGACGGTCGGCGTCGAGGCGAACGCGAGCCCGCGCGTCCAGGCGCCGTCGGCAGCACGGTCGAGCAGCTCGGGCAGCAGGCTCCCGCCACCGCAGAAGTAGATCTCCGGCGGCAGCTCCTCCTGGCGGGACAGCTCGCGCAGGCACAGGTTCAGCCCCTGGAGCAACACGTCGACGTCGGCGACCAGGACCTGCCTGACCTGGCGCTCCGCGTCGGGGGCGAGCAGCCCGTCGCCGTGGCGCAGCTTGCGGGCCTCGGCCTCCTCCTGGTCGACGCCGAGCGACAGGGCGAGCCGGCGCGTGAACGTGCGACCGCCCAGGTTGAACATGCGTGTCCCCTCGACGCCGCCACCCCGGAGCAGCGCGACCTCGGTCGAGCTGCCGCCGACGTCGACGTAGATCGCACCCCCCTCCCACGTGTCCTCGGAGGCGCACGCGCGCGCGACGGCGTACGGCCCGTTGACGGCCGCGAGCAGCTCCAGATCCAGCTCCCGGACGACCGTCTCCACGGCGCCCACCTGCGTCCGCGGCGCAAAGGTGTTGAAGACGGTGACCTCCAGGTTGCGTCCCTGGAATCCGATCGGACTGATCATCGGGTAGCCGTCCATGCGCACGCCGGTGATCGCTGCGTGGACGAGACGCGCCTCCAGCTCGCCGTACGAGCGCTCCAGCTCGAGCAGGTTCTGCGCCTCCCGCAGCGCCCGCTTCTCGACCAGCTCGAGCAGGTTGCGCAGCTCGACGTCGCGGACCTTCGCATCGGGACGCTCCCGTGGATAGGAGACGGTCGAGCTGAAGCCCTTGACGAGCTCGCCGCCGACGCTGACGACGACCTGGCCGGGCACCACGCCCGCCATGTCCTCGGCCGCCTCCAGCGCCTGGTTGCAGGTGTCGATCACGCTGTCCACGTTCGCGATCGACCCCCCATGCATCGCGCCCGCCGCCTGCCGTTCGCGGCCGACCCCGAGCACGGTCGCGTCGGAGGTGTCGCGACGCATCGACAGCACCTTCACGATCTCGGTGCCGATGTCGAGCACGCTGAAGTGCCGGTAGTAGTCGTCACGCCGCCGGAGCAGCTGGACTCGACTCATCCCAGGGCCCCCGCGTAACGGAGCTTGCGGAATTGCGTGGGGTGGGTCATCCCCGGGCCCCTGCGACCGGGCGGGCGGAACCGAGCCGGCCGCGTCTCGTGGACCGGTGCGTCATCGAAGCGCCTCCTCGAGGGCGTGGAACGCGTCTTTCGCGGGGCTGTCGAGCCGGCCCTGCGCGAGCTCCGAGCTGCCACCGCCACGCCGGCCGAGGAGCGGCGCCAGACGGTTCGCCTGCACCTCGCCGACCAGGTTGCGGGAAACCTTCAGCACGAAGCTGTCGTCGTTCGCGACCCCGACGACGCCGGAACCGCCGAGCGCCTCCAGGTAGCGGTCGGCCCAGCCTCGGAGGTCGTCGATGCTCTCGGCGGGCACCGCCTCCAGGATCAGCGGGACGCGCGCCGACCGGGGTGCCGGCGTCCCGCCGTCGGCACCGCGCACGGTCGCCGCGCGCACCTGGTCGCGCAGCCGCTCGGCCTCGCGC